>JAJXTL010000130.1 GCA_021783855.1 Pseudomonadota bacterium | reverse complement strand
GTTGAGCCACCAAAAATTTGCACGACCTCTAACCGACACCTTCCAACTCGAATTTTCTTTCATCATCAGGGGTGGCTGCAACTGCAATGCCCGTTAGTCCGGATTCAAAAAGGAGTACACTTTGCGCCGCGCAAGGGTCTGGTTTTTGGCGCGGGATACAATGCAAGCCCGGTTCAGGCAGGGTAAGCAAACCGGGGGCAAAAGTAACTCAAGATGGATGCAATGAATATTTTGCCGATTGATGTTGCGAGTGGAGTCATTCTGCTGTGGATAGTGCTCGGCTTGCTAGGGCTGACATTGCAACGTTCGCCGCGTGTGATTTGCAGCGTCATATTCCCGTTTGGCGCGTTTGTTTCGCTGCTGCTTGCCGCAACCGGTTTGTGGGCGCTGAGTGCAACACCCGATATAGCCGTGTTGCCGTTAGGTCTGCCCGATCTGCCGTTTCACCTTCGTCTCGACCCGCTTTCCGGTTTTTTCCTGGCCTTGTTGGGCGGCGCATCGTTTGGTGTATCGCTGTATGCTGCCGGGTACTTCAAGGCCATGGCGGGAGACGTGCTGGGTTTGTTGTGTCTGGAATATCACCTGTTCCTGGCCAGTATGGCGCTGGTATTGCTGGCAGACGATGCCTATATGTTCATGGTGGCCTGGGAAACCATGGCGTTGTCTTCCTATTTTCTGGTCACCACCGACCACAAGATTCCCGATATTCGCCGTGCAGGTTATTTGTATTTGCTGATTGCGCATGTCGGTGCGATTGCCATTCTGCTCAGTTTCGGCGTGATGCAAGGCGGGCACGGCGTCGCTGCATACACGTTCGATGCAATGCGTCATGCGCATTTATCCATGTTCTGGTCGTCGGTGGCTTTCCTGCTGGCTTTGTTCGGCTTCGGTGCCAAGGCCGGTGTGCTGCCTATGCATGTCTGGTTGCCCGAAGCGCACCCTGCCGCACCTTCACCCGTTTCCGCGCTGATGAGCGGCGTAATGCTCAAGACGGCCATCTACGGCATCCTGCGTCTGATCTTCGATCTGCTTCATGCGCAAGTCTGGTGGTGGGGGGTATTAATGCTGACGCTGGGTTTGCTGACTGCCGTGTTTGGCGTGATGTTTGCTGCCGTGCAGGGTGACATGAAGCGGCTGCTGGCCTATTCATCCATCGAAAACATCGGTCTGCTGCTGGTGGGTATCGGCCTGACCGTCATTTTCCATGTTTACGGCAAGGACGCGTTGGCGGCGTTGTCGCTCACCGCTACGCTGTATCACAGCCTGAACCACGCCTGTTTCAAGAGCTTGTTGTTCGTCGGCACCGGTTCGATTCTGCACGCGACCGGCGAGCGCAACATGGGACGAATGGGCGGGCTGATCCATTCGATGCCGTGGGTCGCCGCGTTGATGCTGGTCGGCGTGCTGGCAATCTCCGGGTTACCGCCGCTCAATGGCTTCGTCTCGGAGTGGCTGCTGTTGCAGGCATTCCTGTTGTCTCCCGGCTTGCCGAACAGCTATATCGACATGCTGGTGCCGGTCGCGGCGGCGGTGATCGCCCTGTCTGCCGCATTGGCAGCTTATGTGATGGTGAAATTCTATGGCGTGATTTTTCTCGGTCAGCCGCGTGGGAAAGTATTGGGGCAGGCGCACGATGCCGGCCTTTGGGAGCGCGCGGGCATGGGCTGGCTGGCGCTGCTGTGCGTGCTGCTGGGTCTCGCGCCGGTATTCGTGGTGCAACAGATTAATCATGTGTCGCAGTTATTGCTTGGCACACAGCTGGCTAATGCTGCGCCTGGCTGGATGTTGCTGACGCCGGTGGATACCGAACGTGCCAGTTACAGCCCTGTGTATTTTCTGCTGGCTGTGCTGGGCGTGATGCTGGCGACGGTCTGGGTGGTGCATCGTTATTATCATGGCAGGCTGCGCCGCGCGCCGGCGTGGGACTGCGGTTTTCCTGCGCAGAATGCGCGTATGCAGGATACGGCCGAAGGATTCGGTCAGCCGATCCGGCGCATTTTCGAGCCGTTCTTCAAGATCGAGAGCGATTTGCCCAGCCCATTTGATGCGAATCCGAAATACCACGGGCGCAGCGAAGACCGTCTGTGGTATCTGCTGTATCTGCCGATCAAGCGCGTGACCGAAAAACTGTCCGGCTGGGTTTCGCTGTTGCAGCACGGCCACATCCATCTTTATCTGACCTATACCTTTGTGACGCTGGTCGTCCTGCTGATTTTTGTATGATGTTAAATCTGGAACAAGTCCCGGCCGTGCTATTTCAGCTGACTCAGTTGTTGCTGGTGGTGCTGGCGGCACCCTTGCTGACCGGCTGGGTGAATCAGTGTCAGGCCTGGTTGCAGAACCGCACCGGCGCGGGCGTTCTGCAACCCTATCGTGTGCTGCAAAAGCTGTTCCTGAAGGATGCGGTCATCGCTTACAACGCCTCCTGGCTGTTCCGGGCTACCCCTTACATCGTGTTCGGTTGCATGTGGCTGGCGGCGGCCATCATCCCGATCATCGCGGTGGATCTGCCATTTTCGCGCGCGGCTGACGTGATCGCGCTGGTCGGCGTGTTTGCGCTGGCACGCATGTTCATCGCGCTGGCGGCAATGGACATCGGCACGGCGTTCGGTACACTGGGCGCGCGGCGCGAGATGCTGGTGTCCTTCCTCGCCGAACCGGCGTTGCTGATGGTGCTGTTCACCGCCTCGATGATCAGCCACTCCACGCAACTGACGCGTATCGTGGCGGCATTTACGCAACACCAGTTCGTGTTGTATCCCAGTCTGGCCTTCGCTGCGCTGGCGTTCCTGATCGTGTTGCTGGCAGAGAATGCGCGCATCCCGGTGGACAATCCGAACACGCATCTGGAATTGACCATGATCCACGAGGCGATGATCCTCGAATATTCGGCGCGCCATCTGGCGCTGATCGAATGGGCTGGTAGTCTTAAATTGTTCGCCTATTTTTCCATCGGTATCGCGCTGTTTTTGCCGTACGGTATTGCCGAAGTGGGCCACTGGTCCGGCTTGCCGCTGGCCATTTTGCTGTTGCTGCTCAAGCTGATGCTGGCGGGTGCGGGACTGGCCTTGTTTGAAGCGCTGACGGCCAAAATGCGTATCTTCCGCGCACCGGAATTCCTGGGGACAGCCTTTTTGCTGGCCGTATTGGGACTTTTAATTCATTTCCTGTTGAGGGCGTAGGATGCAGATTCCGTTGCCACTGCAATTCGTCAACCTGCTGGCCTCCTTGCTGCTGCTGGTTGCGTTCGCCATGCTGGCCCAGCGGCGCATCCTGTCGCTGATCAATCTGTTTGCCTTGCAGGGCGCCATACTGGCGCTCAGTACCTTTGTCGTGGCGTACTCCACCGCGCAGCACCATCTCTATTACTCGGCAGGCCTGACCCTGTTGCTCAAGGTGCTGGTATTGCCCTGGCTGCTGCATCGCCTGATCCGTCAACTGAACGTTAAATGGGATGTGGAAACGCTGCTGAACATCCCGACCAGCATGCTGATCGGCATCGCGCTGGTGATCTTTTCTTTCAATCTGGCCGCGCCCATTTCGCAATTGGCGCAAGGTATCACGCGCGGACTGATCGGCATTGCACTGGCCAGTGTGCTGCTGTCGCTGCTGATGATGCTGACGCGGCGCAAGGCGATTTCGCAGGTGGTGGCTTTTCTGTCGCTGGAAAACAGCCTGTTCTTCGCCGCCACCAGCGCCACGCAGGGCATGCCGCTGGTAGTCGAGTTCGGTATCGCATTGGACGTGCTGGTGGCGACCTTTATTTTCGGCATTTTCTTCTTCCAGATCCGGGAGACCTTCGATAGCCTGGATATCTCACATATGGAGAATCTCAAGGATGATTGATGCGCAACTTCTGGCACTGTTGCTCACGCCGTTGCTGGGCGGTGCGCTGCTGGCGGTGCTGGGTTCGCGCTCATGGGCGGCAGAACTGAACTCGCTGATGAGTTTTTGCACCTTCATCGCATCGGTCGTGCTGACCGTGAAAGTCATCGATTCCGGGCCCCAGGTCGCATTTCACGAGGAATTTTTCATAGACCAGTTCAACGTGTTTCTGGTCGCGCTGACCGCCTTTGTGGCCTTCACTACGTCGCTGTTCTCGCGTCCCTACATGCGCATTGAGCAGCATCACGGCAAGCTTTCGACCCCCATGCTGCATCTGTACTACAGTATGTATCAACTGTTCACCTGCACCATGCTGGTCGCTCTCACCACCAACAATATGGGTATTATCTGGGTGGCGATGGAAGCGGCGACACTGACTACAGTGCTGCTGGTCAGCCTGTATCGCACCCCGGCCAGTCTGGAGGCGGCATGGAAATATTTCATTCTGTGCGGCGTGGGTATCGCGCTGGCCTTGTTTGGCACCATTCTGATGTATTTTGCCGCCGAACGCGTGCTGGGGGAAGGCGGCACGGCGCTGCTGTGGACGCATCTCAATCAGGTCAAGGGTCAGCTCGAACCCACCGTGCTCAAATTGGCGTTTATCTTCCTGCTGGTCGGTTACGGCACCAAGATCGGCCTGGTGCCGCTGCACAGCTGGTTGCCGGATGCCCACGCGGAGGGTCCCACCCCCGTTTCTGCCGTGCTGTCCGGTCTGTTGCTGAATGTGGCTTTGACTGCGGTGATGCGCAGCAAAGTGCTGGTAGATGGCTCGCTGGGCACGCACTTCGCAGGCAATCTGATGATGGGCTTCGGCCTGTTGTCGGTGGTCGTGGCGTCGCTGTTCCTGTCGCGCCAGAAGGACATCAAGCGCATGTTTGCCTATTCCTCCATCGAACATATGGGGCTGATTACCTTTGCATTTGGTATGGGCGGGCCGGTAGCCACGTTTGCGGCGTTGCTGCATATGACCATGCATTCGCTGACCAAATCGGCGATCTTCTTTGCAGTGGGACATGCGGTGCAGAAAGCAGGTACGCAGCAGATGGAGCATATTCGCGGCCTGCTGCAAGTCAGTCCGACCGTGGGCTGGGGCCTGATTCTGGGCACGCTGGCAATTCTGGGTATGCCGCCGTTCGGCGTGTTTGCCAGCGAGTTTCTGATAATTACCACCGCGATGCACGAATATCCCTGGACCACACCGATACTGTTGATCGCATTGGGTATCGCCTTCGCCGCGATTTTCGGCAAGATACAGCCCGTCGTGTTCGGCGAAACCACCGTTAAGCCCTTGCCGCATCCGCCTGCGCTGATTCCGGTTTTCGTGCATCTGCTGCTGGTGCTGATTCTTGGTTTGTACATGCCGACTTATCTGGCCAACTGGTATCGCCAGGCGGCCTCATTGCTGGGATAACCGGAGATTATGTATGCCGATCAAACACCCCAATCTGCATCTTGAGCGCATCAACGGCGCAATTCCTGCCTGGCGCGGCAAGATCAGCGGCGCCGATTTGCAACCGATCTGTCATGCGGTGCGCGACGGCGGCGGGCGCTTGCTTGCCTTGTGGGGCAGCGACGAGCGCGAGCAGGGCAACGGATTTGTGCTGCATGTGGTGCTGGTCAACGAAACGGGGTTGGTGTGTCTGAGCGTGGCGTTGTCAGCCGGTCAGCCGGTCTATCCGGACATCAGCCGGATATTTCCAGTGGCGAACCGTATGCAGCGCGCGGCGTATGACCTGCTCGGCATTTATGCGAGTGAAAGTCCAGACCACCGTCAATGGTTGCGCCACGCCGCCTGGCCGGATGGCAGTTTCCCGTTGCGCAAGGATTTTGATGAGGCTGCAAGTCGTAGCCACGAGCTGGATAGCTATCCCTTCGTGCAGGTCGAGGGACAGGGCGTGCACGAAATCCCGGTAGGTCCGGTGCATGCCGGGATCATCGAGCCGGGACATTTCCGTTTTTCCGTCGTCGGCGAAAAAGTGCTGCGCCTCGAAGAGCGACTGGGTTACACCCACAAAGGGATTGAAAAGCGATTTGAGAGCATGACTCTGCAACAGGGTGCCAAGCTCGCCGGACGTGTGAGCGGTGACAGTACGGTCGCTTATGCGTGGGCTTATGCGATGGCGGCGGAGAGCATCGCCAATATCAGGCCCCCCGACCGTGCGTTGTGGTTGCGCGCCCTGTTTCTGGAGCGCGAGCGTATTGCCAATCATCTGGGTGATCTGGGCTATCTGGGGAACGATGTCGCCTTTTCGTTCGGCTTCGCACAGTTCTGGATACTGAAAGAACAGGTGTTGCGCAACAATGGCGCACTGTTCGGCCATCGTTATCTGATGGACAGCGTGATTCCCGGCGGTGTCGCGGTGGATCTTTCGACGGAAGGCAAGCGTGTGCTCGAACAGGAATGTAGCATGCTGGAGCAGCAGGTGCATATCCTGCGCAGTATCTACGAAGAACATGCGGGTGTGCAGGATCGCTTCATCGGTGCCGGACGTGTGGAACCCAAGCTTGCCGCGCAACTGGGCCTGTGCGGGTTGGCGGGGCGTGCCAGTTCGCAGGCATGGGATTGTCGCGTGCAGTTTCCATGCGCGCCCTACGACAGGCTGGATGTGCAAATGGCGATGCATCGTAACGGCGATGTGGCGGCGCGCGTCATCCTGCGTTTTGACGAATTGTTCGAGTCGCTACGCGTGCAGCGCGATATTATGGTGAACCTGATTGGCGGCGATGAACTGGCGCGCTCACTGGACGAGCTTCCCGCACATGGTTTCGGCATCGGTATGGTGGAAAGCTGGCGTGGCGAGGTGATGGTGGCCATCCATACCGATGGGGAGGGACATCTTGATCGCGTGCATCCGCATGACCCCTCCTGGCAAAATTGGCCGGTTTTGGAGCATGCCATCATGGACAATATCGTGCCGGACTTTCCGCTGATTAATAAATCGTTCAACCTGAGCTATTCAGGACACGACCTGTAGAGGCTCCATATGTATCAGATACTCAAACAGATCATCAAAACCGGCATCAGGACTGAAGCCGCGCCACAGGCTGACGAGGCGATGCGCGTCGAGCCGCAGCGCTTGCAGCAGCAAATTCTGGATGTGTTTGGTGGGGCGCTCAATATACGTCTGGTGGATGCCGGATCATGCAACGGCTGCGAACTGGAAATTCACGCGGTCAACAACGCGTATTACAACCTCGAAGGCATCGGTATCAAGTTCGTTGCCAGTCCGCGCCACGCGGACATGTTGCTGGTGACAGGCCCGGTGTCGCGTCATATGGAAGTCGCCCTGAAGCGTACCTATGATGCGACGCCCGATCCCAAGCTGGTGGTAGCCATAGGAGAATGTGCCTGCGATGGGGGTATCTTCGGTGAGAGCTACGCGAGCTGCGGGAAGGTTTCCAACGTCATTCCTGTGGATGTGGTGGTGCAAGGCTGCCCGCCCACGCCCACAGCGATCATGCAAGGCATACTCACCGCGATCAGCGCGCAGAGGCGGGAAGCCGGCTAGGAGCCTGTCGGACTTGTCTTATAACTCATTGATTCCATTAATGTGCGTATAAATTAAGCAAATATTTAATTGTTAAAAATCAATAGGTTGCATAGAATAAAAATTGAAGTCCGACAGTTTGCTAGGGATTTTTGGTTCTTTATGAAATGCAGTGGGTAATGTGAAAACTTCAAAGTAAATAGTACGATGAAATTATGTACGTTCCATATCACCCTCAGCCCCTGTGCGCCGCCGAAGATAGCCAACAAACATCGGTGTAGTTGGGCGAGGACTGTCTGAGCACGTGGTCGCGTAGCGGATCGTGCGAGTTCCGCAGCCCCGCTGTTTGTCGGCTATCAAGGGTACGCCGCTTGTCTGATAGCAGACAGGCGGGCGCGGCAAACCGGGGTCGCCTTCTTTTTCGTTACTTTTTCTTGGCGACTCAAGAAAAAAGTAACTAGCCGCCGGGCTACCCCCGGCAGAAGTAGGGAATTGCATTAGAGCACCCACTGCAAATCACTTAGAGCCGAATTTTTCGCTGTTCCAGTCGGTGTGTGCAATCCAGGGCGGCAAGCTTGTAACACTCGGCCAGTGTCGGGTAGTTGAACACGTTGGCGACCAGGTCGCGCACGGTGCCTTTGAGATTCATCACCAGTTGCCCGATGTGGACGAGTTCGCTGGCCTGCTCGCCGACAATATGCACGCCCAGCAACTTTTCATTGCGCGCATCCACGATCAGCTTGAGCAGACCCTGTGCGTCGCCGATGATCTGTCCGCGCGCGCTGTCCTTGAAAAAGGCGTGCCCGAGCACATAAGGGATGTTCTCCTGGCGGACTTCCTTTTCGGTTTTGCCGACGTAGGAAATCTCCGGGATGGTGTAAACGGCCATCGGCAGATTTTCCGCCGCGACATGTGTCCCGCCACCGAAGGCATACAGCACGGCGGCGCGTCCCTGTTCCATGCCGGTCGAGGCAAGTGCCGGGCGTCCGATCAGATCGCCGACCGCAAAGATGTGCGGTACGCTGGTCTGGAAATGTGTGTTGACGGCTATCCAGCCGTCTTTAGCAATGATGCCCGCGTTTTCGACGCGCAGTCCTGTGCTGTTGGGTTCGC
>JAJXTL010000129.1 GCA_021783855.1 Pseudomonadota bacterium | reverse complement strand
ACATGACGCGATAGGCAAACTGCGTAAAACGCTTCCCCAGCTCCGTATGCAAGCCGAACAAATGCATCGCGCGGCAGGACAAATCGAAGAGCTGCGCCATCGTCCGCAACTGGCCGTGATGGACGCGCAGGGCGTCAAGGCAGCAATCGAGGAGTCTGCAACCCGGCATCAGTTACGCGACGCACTGACCACGGTAGCCGCACAGGAACCCAACGGTGCACGCATTACCATTACAGCGGTTGCGTTTGACAGATGGCTGAGCTGGCTGCGCGACTTGCAAACTTCGCAACACATCCGGGTTAATTCCGCTTCCATCACACGACTGTCCGATCCCGGCATGGTCAGTATTCATGCCACTTTCACCAACGGCAATACACCGTGAGCAAGACTGGTTATCTCGCTGCAGCCGCATTTTATGCCTGCATGCTGCTCGTCACGGCGCCAGCGTCATTGCTCGACGCCCTCATCCAGCGCATAAGCCATGAACGGCTGTCACTGGCCAACTGCCAGGGTACGATCTGGCACGGCAGCGCCACGCCGATATTGCACACCGAAAAAGCGTCAACCATTGCCTTGCATACACTGCATTGGCGTATCGTCCCGCAAGCTTTGCTGCTGGGCAAACTCAAGGCCGAGCTAGCCTGGGACAATACTGAGTCTGGCGCACCGATGGAACTTACGCTGAGCCGCGACGCTATCATCGTGAACAATCTGCTGCTGCCGTTGCCGGCGGAAGTGATCGGCGAGTTGTCGCCTTACCTGAAACCCGCCCAGTTCAGCGGCAGCCTGACGATAGTAAGCCGCCAACTCGGCTATACAGACAACCGCCTGCAAGGCAACGCCACGGCCCGCTGGATTCAGGCAGGCTCCGCCATGTCGGCTGTTCATCCGCTGGGCGATTATCGGATCGATATCGCAGCGTCACAGGGCACACTGCGCGTCACACTGCGCACTCAAAAAGGCGCATTACTGCTGGGTGGACAGGGCAGCTGGTCGCCCGCGCAGAAATTTCATTTCAATGGCACGGCCCGCGCCACAGATCAGGCTGCACTTAACGAACTGCTGCATCACCTGGGTCCGGAAACAGCTCCGGGCATATTTCAAATTTCGCTATAACTGGCGGAAAATTAAAAACATCTGAAACACCCGCCGACGGTCGGATCCCACCGGGTGATTTCGGCCATCTTTAGCGTGTGTATCTTGCTGGATGAACGTTCCTCGAAACTCACTTCGTTCGTTTTTCCGCCGCAGCCTGCTCCGGAATGAATTAATCGGGGGGCGGGAACGACAAAACCGAATAAATCAGCGGTTCCTTGGGCTAATCCGCATCGATAAATAGTTGACAGATAATAATCATTGACAGTGTATCCGGGCTGTAGGAAGATTTCAGAGTCACAAAGTTAACAGATTATTTAATCAATTAATCGAAGGAGACCGTCATGAAATTCATAAAAATTATACTGGGGTGCTGTTCATTGCTGATAGTTGCCGCACTGACAGGGTGCGGTGGCGGTGGCGGCGGTGGCATAGCAAGCCAGGCGTCCGCACCACTGATCAGCGGCGTTGCCGCGACAGGCGCTCCCATTACACCCGCCATGAATGGCGTGGTAACCATCCAGGATTCTGCCACACCGGCACATACGGCCACCACGCCGACTGACGCAAACGGCTATTACTCGTTTACCGCCACCCAGCTTTCCGGCTGGAGCAAGCCTTACATGATGGAAATCAATTACAAGGTAGGGGGAGTGGTTTATCTGCTTCATTCCGCAGCCACCGCTTCAGATCTGACGAGCGGCAGCGCCACCATCAACATCACGCCGCTCACCGATCTCGTAATTTCCAATCTGGCCGGCACTGTTGCTGCCAATGTTTTCAAGAACCAGTCAACCTATGCATCGCAACTGACATCAACTGCACTCGCTGCGGGCGCAACCACGCTGAAGACCCAGATCGCAGCCGTAATGGCTGCTGAGGGCGTATCCGCTTCGGTAGATCTGTTTCGCCAATCATTCACTGCCAACGGCACCGGACTGGATGCACTGCTGGATGCGTTGAAAGTGACTCAGAATCCCGTGACCAATACTGCAACAATCACCAACCGTCTCAATGGCAGCACGGTCACGAATACTCTGGGCAGCACGACCACTCCGACTCCATTGACTGCACCTGCCACAGCCGTGCCGATCACCGATCTGCAGGCGATAACCAGCCTTTTCAGCAATTTTTCAGCGGAGATGGCGCTAGCCCCCGCACCCAGCGACCCCAAACTGCTCGCTTTTTTCGATCAGACCAATTTCAAACAGGATGGCAAAACTCTTGCCAGCTTCCTGCAGGAAATCACGAGTAACCCCACGATTCTTGGCGGCACGATTTCCTTTGCCGACATCACTCTCAACCCGGTTCCCGCCTGGGTGACCACCGTCCCCGCAACGGCTACCGCATCGTATAAGGTCAATTTCACGGCGCTGTTGAATGGCATGCCAAATGGTCGGGAAGAGTTCATCGTGTACAAAAACAGCGCAGGCAACTGGATAACATTGGGCAGCCAGAAAACGGCAGTAGCACGTATGGAAGCACTTGAAACGAGCGGATTTAACGGCACTACCAGGGTTAATTGCACCGGACTGTGGCCTCAGGTCCGCGACAACGGGGCGCTGGGCATCAGTTTTGCCGTGGTAACCGGCCCGGGCTTGCCTGCTGCCGGACTGCTGCTGTTCGCCAACGGGAACACGCAATACGATTTCTCGCTTGCCGCAGGCGATGTAAGCACCTATGCAGGAACAAATACGCCGCCGATCAATACATCCACCTGCGTATTCAACAGCCTGTATCCGCTCAACGATACCGTTATCGCTGCAATCACCGACGGATCGCAGTACACGATCCAACTGTACAAGGATCTCGTTTCCGGCACCCCCAATGCTGCCACTGCCACGCTGATCGCAACTTATCATCCGATACTTGCAGCGGCGCCTTTGACAAACGCGTTGATTAATACGACGCCGACTGCAACCACCGGTCTGTTCCCAACAGCAGAAACAGCGAATCCGGCTATTCTCGGTCTCGCGCAGGGCAGCGTAGCAGGCACTTCAACCATCGCATGGACCGCGCCCACGGCACCCAACCTGTATGCTTCGGCAGTCAATATATATGTGAGCAATGCGGGCGGTACTCCCAACCAGAACATGATTAACGTCGCCGGAAACGTCACCAGCACGACCCTCACCGTTCCGTTGTTGACTGGCGCGACTTATGGTGGTGTCACCATCAGCTACATGGATAATTCGTTCCGGAATTACTGGACTTCATTCTAACGGGCTTGGCAAGCTGCCATTCCCAAATAATGAAACTTGCCATGCCAGTTTCCCTCACCCAAACCCTCTCCCAAAGGGAGAGGGAACGAGCGAATCGCTACGCGAGTTTCACGTTAACCTCAGCTTTTATAATGAAACCGCTGCCGGGCATACCGGCAGCGGTTTTTTTGCGCCCGGCAGGGCGCACTTACCTGCCTGTGAAAGCCCTCTGCTCGCGCGACAGGCTGTCAGTCGGTGCAGGTTCGATAACTACCAACGTCCTGCTTACCGGTTGCACTTAAATCCGCCTCCCGATAGTTTTACTTGATGCTGGACCGAGACGCAGTGCAACTTCGACGCAGATGTATTGCACATTTTCAGTCCGAATGTTTTCAATGCACCATCTGGTTCATGTCGATGATAGGCATCAGAATGGCCAGCACGATGATCAGCACGACACCGCCCATGGACAGGATCAATACGGGTTCCAGCAATGAGGTCAGAATCGCCGTGTAATTGCCGACTTCCTGTTCCTGCTGTTCGGCCGCGCGTTCAAGCATGACATCCAGCTTGCCGCTCGCTTCACCGCTGGCAATCAGATGCACCAGCAAAGGGGGGAAGTATCCCGACACGGCCAGCGCCCGACTCAGGCTTACGCCTTCACGCACCTTTTTAGCCGATTCATCCAGTGCTTGTCGCATCGGCAAATTGTTGACCACGCCCGCCGCCGCATTTAATGCCGTCATCAAAGGCACGCCACTGCCTGCGAGTATCGCCAGTGTGCTGGCCATGCGTGCGGTGTTGATACCCCGCACCAGGCGCCCCAATACCGGCAATCGCAACAGACGCAGATGCGCCTGGTAACGCAGCCGTGGCTGGCGCAGCATGTAGTGTATCGCCACGCCCGCCGCCGCCAGCAGGGTCAACAGATAGCCCCAGGTTTGCTGCAACGTGGCACTCACCCAGATCAGAGAGCGTGTCAGAAGAGGCAAGGTTTGATGCGACTGCTCAAACACGCCGATCACCTGAGGGACGACATAGATCAGCAGGCCGCCCACTACCAGCAAGGCCACCAAGGTGACGATCGCAGGATAAACGAACGCCAGCACGACCTTTTGCCGCAACGCCTGACGTGACTCGGTGTAATCGGCCAGACGCAACATGACGCGTCCCAATTCGCCCGACTCCTCGCCTGCCGTGACCAGCGCCCGGTACAGTTCGGGAAAGATGGATTCATAATGGCCCAACGCTTTTGCGAAGGTATTTCCACCGAGCACTTCCGCCCGCACTCCAGCCAGCACCTGACGGGTTGCTTCGTTTTCGCTTTGTTCGATCAGTGCGGTCAGCGCATGCTCCAGAGTCAGACTGGCATCCAGCAGCGTTGCCAACTGGCGCGTGATGAGACCCAGTTGCGCAACCGACAAGCGGCCGCGCCGCCACTGCCATCTGCCATCGCTGCCGGACTGCATGGCATCCTGCGATACAGCTTCGATGGCAACCACGGTCCAGCCTTGCTCGCGCAAGTTAACACGCGCCTGACGCGCGGTATCGGCCTCCGTCACGCCGCGCAACAGCTTACCCTTATCGTCCAGTGCCTGATAACTGAATGCCGCCATTATTTAACTCGAAATCCGCGTAGCGATTCGTTGGGCCTCTCGCCCGTTTGCGGGAGAGGGTTGAGGAGTTTCAATCATGATGAGTATCGTCTTTGCCATGCCCGTTACTCGCGGGTAACCCGCAGCAATTCTTCCAGCGAGGTAATACCGGATGCCACCAGCCTCATGCCATCCTGACGCAGGCTGTGCATGCCGTGTTGCAGGGCATACTGTCGCAGCGCCTGTTCCGAGGCGCGATCGTGTATTAAATGACGCAGCCCGTCATCCACAGTCAGCAACTCGTAAATTCCGCTACGCCCTCGATAGCCGGTTTGATTGCAGGCAGCACAGCCGACCGGCCGATACAACTGCAACGACGGTGTGTCGGATTCGAACATTGCCTGCTCGTTGGCATCCGGCTGATAGACTTCTCGACAAGCGGTACACAATCTGCGCACCAGGCGTTGCGCCAGCACGCCGAGCAGACTGGAGGACAGCAGGAAAGGCTCCACCGCCATATCGGTCAAGCGTGTAATCGAGCTGACCGTGTCGTTGGTGTGCAAGGTCGCCAGCACCAGATGCCCGGTCAGGCTCGCCTGCACCGCAATCTGCGCGGTTTCCAGGTCGCGGATTTCACCTATCATGATGACGTCGGGGTCCTGGCGCAAAATAGCGCGCAGGGCACGCGCAAAACTCATGTCGATACGCGGATTAACCTGCGTCTGGCCGATGCCGTCGAGATCATATTCGACTGGATCTTCCACCGTCATGACGTTGGTCACGGTCGCATCGATGCGCGACAGCGCCGCGTACAGCGTGGTGGTTTTGCCCGATCCGGTGGGCCCGGTGACCAGCACGATGCCGTGTGGCTGGCGCACCAGCGCATCCATCGCGGCAAGCGTGGTGCCTTCCATACCCAGACGTGTGAGTTCCAGCCGTCCCGCGTCCTTGTCCAGCAGACGCAACACAATGCGTTCACCATGCCCGGTAGGCAGGGTAGAAACGCGCACATCGACCGGTTTTCCTGCCAACCTCAGAGTGATGCGCCCATCCTGAGGAATGCGCTTTTCGGCGATATCCAACTCCGCCATGATCTTGATGCGCGACACCATCGCTGCATGCAAGGCACGGTGCGGCTCGATCACATCCTTGAGCGTGCCGTCCACGCGGAACCGCACGGCAGAGCGCGTCTCGAACGGCTCAATATGTATATCGGACGCGTTTTCCCGTACCGCCTGAGTCAACAGCGCGTTAATCATGCGTATGACCGGCGCATCGCTGTCGGCATCGAGCAAATCCTCGATTTTCGGCAAATCGTTCACCAGTTGCGACAAGTCCATGTCCTGCTCGACATCGTCCACCATGGATGCAGCCGAGCCGTCTTCCTGTCCATATGCGGCGGTCAACGCCCGTTCAAATTCCGCAACCGAAACCAGCGCAGCCTGCACCGGCACTGCCAGCACCCGGCGCACCTCGGCCAGCACGCCAGGCGCCGCATCGCTGCGCACACACACCTGCACACCCTCCGGCGTTGCATTGACCAGCAGCACACCCCGGCTTTTGGCGAACGAATAAGGGATTTTTTTCGGAGAAAACCTGACGGGAGCAACCTCATCCATGGTCATTTCAATTCTCCGCATAAAAAGCGTGATTCATGACAGGTTCTCACGGCTTCACCGCACCCGCAGATTCCTTATTCCCGTTGTTAAGACTCAGCGGCGGCAAAGTAGGTGCGGGCAGATCCGGCAAAACAGTGTCGGATGGCATCGCTCCCTTAGTCTGTTCGCCACGCAAATATTCATACCTGTCCTGGGTCAAGCCCTGATGAGAGTGAGCATCGCGCATGACATAGGGACGGATAAAAACCATCAGGTTGGTCTTGGTACGCTGCCGCGTATCATAGCGAAAAAGACTCCCCAGCCAGGGAATATCCCCCAGCAAGGGCACTTTGTTTCTATTGTCGCCGACCGAATCCTGAATCAGACCGCCCAATACGACAATCTGCCCTTCGTCTACCAGCACGGTGGATTCCAGGGAACGCTTGTTGGTCGTCACGCCTCCCGGATTATTGACTGTGGTAGGGTCCACACTGGATACTTCCTGATAAATTTGCAACTTCACCGTCCCGCCCTGGGAAATTTGCGGTTTGATCATCAAGGTAAGTCCCACATCCTTACGGTCGATAGTCTGAAATGGCGTTGCAGTGGCTGTGGTACCTGTTTGTGCGTAGCTTCCGGTGATGAACGGCACATTCTGTCCGACAATAATTTTTGCCTCCTCGTTATCGAGCGTCAGCAGATTCGGCGTTGAAAGAATGTTGGTGTTCGAATCGGTTTCGAGTGCACGCGCCAACATACCCAAATTGACGATGGTCACACCTCCCGGCAGCATCGCCGTGCCATTCGCAATACCCAGATTCAAGCCTTGGCTGACAGAGCCGATGTTGGCTGACGCACCGATAATATTCTGCCCTGTGGAGCCAAAATTTGTCCCGCCGATGATTCCCCTGCCATTCAGTCCATTCAAGGCCTGCCACTGAATACCGAATTCAGCCGCCCTGGCCGCCGTCACTTCAACAATCAACGCCTCGACAAATACCTGCGCACGACGCACGTCGAGCATTTCCACCACGGCGCGCAAATTGTTATATACCGCGTCCGAGGCCGTAATGATCAGTGCATTCGATGCCGTGTACGCCTGGATCATGCCACCACCCGACACAGGCGCTGCGGCAGTCGCCGAACTCGGCGTGCTAAGTGTCGCAGGCGCGCTGGAGGTACCGGATGTGCCTGAAGTACCGGCTGTGCCGGATGCACCCGGGGAAGCGGATGAACTGGGGGGGTTGAGAGCGCCTGAAGGTGCAGCCGGCGGAGCCGTATCCCCGCTCAACACCGAACGCAAGGTCAGCGCCAGCTGGGCAGCCTCCGCGTTTTTCAGATAAACAACATGAATATTGCCGGGCGTGCTGGTCTTCACATCCAGCATGGCCACCAGTCCGTTCACCTGTGCGATGCGCGCCGGACTGTCCGTGCGCAACAGCAGGCTGTTGGTACGCGTATCCGACATTAACATGAATCGCTGGCTCGCATCGACTGAACCGTTCGCCATGACTGAACCGTCCAGCATCAAGCGATTGATAGTCTGCGCCACATCCACCACCGACGCGTATTTCACCGGAATCACAAGGGCGGCCGCGCTCTGAGGTTGATCGAGCGTGGTCACGATCTGCTCGATGCGTTTCAGATTGCTGGCGTAATCGGTCACGACCAGCGCGTTATTGTTGGGATAGGCTACCACAACATTATTGGGTGCAATCAAGGGTCGCAGGATAGGCACCATCTGTACCGCAGACTCATGATGCAGCATGAACACCCGGGTCACCAGCTTGTCGCCGCCGCCATTGCTGCCGACGTTGGGAATATACAGTTTGGCGTCCGCCTCCGGCATGACCTTGGTCACACCGTTCGACTCGATCGCCGCGAATCCCTGCAAGCGCATGGCAGACAACAGGGTATCGTAGGCCATGGATGCCGGAATCGGCGTGCTGGACACGATAGTGATGGTTCCTTTCACGCGGGGATCGATCAGAAAATTACGCTTGGTGAT
>JAJXTL010000015.1 GCA_021783855.1 Pseudomonadota bacterium | reverse complement strand
GCCTTGTGTTGGGCTTTTTTATTTGGTACGGTTCTAACAACCGACCTACTTGAACGCAGTGACAAGACCTGCACGACATCAGTCGTGCAGGTCTTTCGGCGACACAAATAATACTTATCAAAAGGTTGGAGCCAAAGTAGGTCATTCCAATGTCAAGCACGGGACAGGCTAAGACTTCTTACATGCATAACCCTCTCCGGAAACGGTGGGGGTTTTTGTTTTAAACCAGAAATTTTCGACTTGTATTTTCATCTGTCTGCGATAATCACGCCATTCTGTAAATCTCCTTTTCATGCCCATCGTCCGCGTCGCGCTTGATGTACCAATTTTCACCCTGTTTGATTACACGGTGGATGAGACTGTTGTCGCTGGCATGCGGGTGGTCGTGCCATTTGGCCGCCGTCAGATGGTCGGCGTGGTGATGGAGTGCGTCGAAAGCTCGGATTTATCGATTGAGCGCATTAAACCGGTGGTGCAGGTTTTGCACGATGGTGCGGCTTTATCGAGCGACTTGCTCAAATTACTGCAATTTTGCAGCGACTATTATCACTATCCGATCGGCCCTACGGTGCTGTCGGCGTTGCCGACAAGATTGCGTTCGGACAAGCCCGTCGTGCCCAAGCAGATGTTGTTCTATCGCTTGACTGGTTGCGCAGCTCATGTCGACTCTTTACCGAAACGCAAGGTAGTTGCGCGGCGCATTGTCGAGAAACTTACCGAGCAGGTTTGCAGTCTTGTGCAACTTAAATGTCTGGCTGCGACGGCGGGTACACAGCTCAAATGGCTGGAAGAGGCAGGCTGGATCGAGCAGTTCGAGACGCCTGCTGACGTGCAGCTACCGGCCCTCAACGAACCCCATATTTTCGCCAATGCACACCCGTTGACGGACGAACAGCAGCAGGCGGTGGATGCGGTTACGCAGTCTGCCGGTTATGCCTGCTTTCTTCTGCACGGAATTACCGGTAGCGGCAAAACGGAAGTGTATGTGCATCTGATGGATCATATGTTGCAGCCCTGTCCTGAGCAGGGTCGAAGGAGAGGCGGGCAGGTGTTGCTGCTGGTGCCTGAGATCAATCTTACGCCGCAACTGGAAGGATATTTTCACAGCCGGTTTCCCGATGCGGTGCTTGTGAGTCTGCACAGCGGTCTTTCTGAAAATGAACGTTTGCATAACTGGCAACTTGCGCAGTCGGGTGTTGCGCAGATCGTGCTGGGTACCAGGCTGTCGGTGTTTGCACAAATGCCGAGACTATCGCTCATCATCGTGGATGAGGAGCACGACAGCTCGTTCAAGCAGCAGGACGGACTGCGCTACTCTGCCAGGGACGTGGCTATTTTTCGTGCAAACCAGAGTGGCGTGCCTATCGTGCTGGGTTCCGCAACTCCTTCGCTTGAGAGTTATCACAATGCAACGAGCGGGCGTTATCGTCTGCTCAAGCTGAGCGGTCGTGCGCAAGTCGATGCACGCCTGCCAACAGTCGGTTGCATCAATATCAACCAGACGGTGATGACTGAAGGCATCAGCGAAAAGCTGTTGCGTGAAGTGGGATTGCGTATAGCACGCGGAGAGCAAAGTCTGCTGTTCATTAACCGTCGTGGCTATGCGCCCGTGTTGATGTGCACCGAATGCGGCTGGTTGTCCGATTGCAAGAACTGTGCGGGAAAGTTGGTGCTGCATCTCAAGGACAGGCGGTTAAGGTGTCATCATTGTGGTTACCAGCTACGTGTACCGACTGACTGCCCGGCTTGCGGTCATGCTGAATTAAAACCTGTTGGCAACGGCACGCAACGTGTGGAGAGTGTATTGCAGACGCGATTTCCCGATGCGCGCATCCTGCGGGTGGACAGGGACAGTACGCGCAACAAGCGAGCCTGGCAGAAGATGCGCGAGCAGATACATGCCAACGAGGTGGACATACTGGTCGGTACGCAGATGCTGGCCAAGGGACATGACTTTCCCGCGCTGACCCTGGTGGGTGTGCTGGACCCTGACGGCGCACTATACAGTGCAGACTTCCGTGCGTCTGAGAAACTCTTCGCCCAGCTGATGCAGGTTTCCGGGCGTGCGGGCCGCGCGGATAAACCGGGCGAGGTGCTGATCCAGACAGCCTTTCCAGATCATCCCTTATTTCGCAGCTTGCAGAGTCACGACTTTGACGGCTGGGCGGCTTTGCTGCTGGCCGAGCGGCGGATGGCGGGTTTCCCGCCGTTCGTGTTTCAGGCCATGTTGCGCGCAGAAGGCATGAACGAGGGAGAAGTCTATGCGTACCTGAATCTGGCAAGGCAGGCGGCGCTGGAATTGAAACACCATGTTGATATCTTTGGTGTCGTTCCCGCATCACTGGCACGCAGGGCTAATCACTTTCGTGCGCAGCTACTGATTCAGGCCACGTCGCGAAAAGCGTTGCAGCAATTCTTGCGCGCCTGGCATTTGGATGAAATACCAGCCCATAAATTGCGCTGCTCGCTGGATGTCGATCCACTGGAATTTTAAAGCTGCGCCGGAGTCGTGAAACGAATAGCGAAATATGTTCGCGGCTTGATTTGCATCAATAAGCATAACCTTATTTGCTTGCATAATAATAATTAGTGGCAATGAGTTAGTCGTGCCCTAAGGCAATCTACGAAGAATGGAACGCCAGCAGACATAAAAAACACAAAGGACGGCAAGGTTCAGGGTGGCGGGCAGGAGTTATCCAAGACCATGAAGGGGCTGCTGACCTTCTGCCCGGAGAGGTTCGGCGGCGAGAGTTTGTTCGTGGCCGGCATCTTTTTCATCTGTCCTTATGTTACGCTGTAGCGGGCGAACAAGCCGTTGCCTGTTTTGGACAAACGGCAGAAAAATCGTTGCCTGAAAAGGATATAAGGCTGAAGTAATACCGTCATTCCGGACTTTTCCGGATGACGACGGGTCCGGATTGGCTGGATCAACCACGATGCGAACAGGAAATAAATGAGTTATGCAGATTTGATTCCCTCCTTGTCACTGATCGTTGGTGATAATGCCGTGCTGACCGGTGAACCGGCGGCTTCCTATTGCAAAGATTGGCGCGGTCGCTACACGGGAGATGCGCTGGCAGTTGTTTTTCCATCCAACACGGGGCAGGTTGCTGAAGTCGTCAAGCTGTGCGTCGCGCGGCAAGTCGCCATTGTTCCGCAAGGCGGCAATACCAGTTTGTGCGGCGCTTCCGTGCCCTTGCCTCTGACGCGGCAAATCGTGTTGAATCTGTCGCGGATGAACCGGATATGCGCAATCGACGCAATCAACTACACCATGACGGTCGAGGCGGGTTGCAAGCTGGCCGCGGTGTATGAGGCGGCAGAAGGGATTAATCGCCTGTTTCCCCTCGGATTGACGGCGATCGCGCCGCATTGCGAAATTGGCGGTAATCTTTCCACTAATGCAGGGGGAATCGGCGTGTTGCGCTACGGCAGTGCGCGCAATCTGGTGCTTGGGCTGGAAGTGGTGCTGCCGGACGGACGTATCTGGAACGGCCTGCGAAGCTTGCGCAAGGACAATACCGGCTATGATTTGAAACATCTGTTCATCGGGGCGGAGGGCACGCTGGGCATCATCACGGCGGCTGTGCTGAAGTTGTTTCCGCGCCCTCAGGCAACTTGCACGGCCTGCGTGGCTATCGCTTCGCCTGAAGTGGCGGTGCGTTTGCTCGCCTATCTGCGAACGGCTTGCGGGCATGCGTTGAGCGCTTTTGAAATCATGTCGCGCAACTGTCTGGATCTGGTATTCAAGCATATCGAAGATACGCAGGAACCTTTCAAGAAGCGGTATGAATGGTATTTGCTGATCAAGATGGACGATGTGCCGCAAATCGAGGTGCGCAACGCGCTGCTCGGTTTCGGGGATGAGATATTGGCGGTGGGTCTCGCCTGCGATACACGGCAGGCTGAGCTCTGGTGGACTCTGCGCAAAAATATCAGCGAGGCTCAAAAGCGGGAGGGCGTGAGCATCAAGCACGATATTGCCGTGCCGGTGAGCCGCATCGCGGATTTCATTGCGGGAGCGAACGTCGCGCTGCGCGACAGATTTAAAGGGATACGCATTGTCGCGTTCGGTCATATGGGCGATGGCAACGTTCACTATAACGTGTCCATGCCGGATGCATCCGTTAATACTGACTTTATCGCTCAGCATGAGAATGAGGTGAACCACATCGTCTACGAGGTGGTACGCAAGCTAAACGGCAGCATCAGCGCCGAACACGGTCTGGGACAACTCAAGCGTACAACCATCCGCGATTACAAAGATCCGCTGGAACTGGAAATGATGCGCACCATCAAACAGGTGTTTGACCCTGAGGGGCTGATGAACCCGGGTAAAGTCATTTAACCGGACTATTTGGTTTGTTGTCTGAACAAGGTTGAGTTCTCACATTCCAACTTTTTGCAGTGATTAGCCCGCCTAGGAGCCTGTCGAACTTCAATTTTTATTCTATGCAACCTATTGATTTTTAACAATTAAATATGTTCTTAATTTATACGCACATTAATGGAATCAATGAGTTACAAGACAAGTTCGACAGGCTCCTAGGATGCGGTAAAGTATGAACCGCATCGCGCCGCAGCCTGTCTCCGAATGATGTAATCGGGGGCGGGAACGACAAAGCCGAATAAATCAGCGGCCCTTAGAACTGACCCAATGACTCTGACCCATGACTTGATTTTTCACGCCGCCAATATGGATTATTTGGGTTAAACGCAGAAAATCACGTCCCGAAAATGTCTGCATGTGTTCCCGTCTGCACCAGCCATACGTTTTCCTCATCCGCCTTGTAGATGAGGAGCCAGTCAGGTTCGATATGCAAATCCCGGTAATGCTTCCAGTTGCCTTTCAAGGGATGGTCTTTGTAGGCGGCGGGAACCGGTTCACCCGTTAACAGCTGGCGCAATACGGTGCGAAGTGCGGCCATATCTTTGCCGCGTTTTTCAGCTCGTTTCACATCTCGCTTAAACGAACCCGAATAAATGGGTTTTCTCATATGCCAAGTTGTCTGAACAGATCATCGGCATCATTTGCGTGATGCAAGTCTTCGCCACTATCAACGGCTTGCATCGTTGAGATTGTCTTGGCATTGGGTATTTCCTGGCGTGCCAGAAAGCCGCGCATCAAGTCGCGCACTATCTGCGCGGCGGGCCGGTGCATAACAGCTGCAGCCGCCATGAATTCGTCGCGTAACTCGGTTTCCATCTTGATGGACATTTGCACTTCTTTGACCATGATTGTTTTTCCTTGATTAAGTTGCACAAATATAAAAGGTATCTTATAGGTAGTCAACAGGTATTTATTTGACTTGACCCACGCATACCTAATGAAACCGACGAAATTCGTCACCTGACTGACTGAATCCGGCAATGAGCCGCCCGGCTTGATCGTGTTTGCACGCTGCACTCGCGATGGTTAAAAAATAAAAACATGGGCGCTGAGCCGCACCAACACTGACATCCTCAATCCTGAATTCTCGATCCTGTATTCTCTGGCACGACGTTTGCTTTATAATCACCAAGGCGAATCGGTGATCGAACCAGTTTTGCCGAATAACCGGATTAACACAATTTAAACAGGAGCTTAGAATGAAAAAAGTACAGCAAGGTTTTACCCTTATCGAGTTGATGATCGTCGTAGCGATTATCGGTATTCTGGCAGCGGTTGCGATTCCGGCCTACCAGAACTACATCAAGAAGGCAGCTTACACGGAAGTCGTTAGCATGGTATCGCCTTACTTGCTGGCTGTAGCGCAGTGTGGCACTGAAAATCTTTCTAACAATGTACCCCAATTTACTACCTGTAATGCTGGCGCCGCTGGCATTCCTGCAGCACCTACAGCTAAAACCACCGGTGCGTTCAATAGCTTGGCTATTACTGCAGGCGTGATTGTAGCTACACCTAACGCTTACAAGGGTATTCTGGCTAGTGAGACTTGTACTTGGACACCTACACCTGATGCTGCCAATAACGTACAGTGGACAGTTTCTGGTGGATGCGTGACTGCCGGTTATGTCAAAAACTGATTAGTTTTATCACGTTTTTCATGATCCCCCTTGCTATAAGGTAAGGGGGATTTTTCGTTAAAAGAATTGACAGGTTCAATATGCAAATCAATCGCAGTGGGATTTTCATCTTTATATTGCTGGTTGCAATTGCAGCGCTCTACGGGCAGTTCCTGCACAACCCGCTCGTTTTCGATGATCTTTCCTTTTTCAGGCTGGATAATAATGGGCATTCGGCTATTGAAAAATATGAGAATTTTTCATTGATTGATCTGCGTGCGTTACCCTACGCTACACTGGCCTGGAGCGCGCAACTGTTCGGTTTCGGCTTGCCGCCGTTCAGAATAGAAAATCTGCTGTTGCACTGGTTGGTGGTTGTTATGCTGGCATTGTTCGTGCTGCGTCTGTACCGAACGGTGTTGCCTCCCGTGCAGGGCGGCGAAAAAACCGGCATGGTGAGGGCGGTGATGGTTGTAATTAGCTTGTTTGCACTGCATCCGGTGGCGGTGTATGCAGTCGGTTATCTGGTGCAGCGCACCATCGTGATGGCAACTCTTTTCAGTATTATGGCCTTGTGGGTTTATCTGCAAGGCAGCGATAAAAACAGCAAAGCCTGGCTCTGGGCAAGCGTAGCCTTATATTTTCTGGCGACGCACAGCAAGGAGCACGTCGTCATGTTGCCTGCGGTGATTGTGGCAATGACGGTGCTGGTACATGAAGACTGGCGAACTCATTTGCGACAGAATTGGCCGGTATTCGCAGGCTACGCTGCTGTTGCACTACTGACCATCGCGCAGGCACGGGGTGTGATCGGTCATGCCTATGAATTGAATGCCGAAGAAATGCTGGACGGCGCACTGCCTGAACATGCGCTCTTCTACAGCATCCTGACCCAATCATGGTTGTTCTTCAAGTACGGTTTTCTGTGGTTGCTGCCGAATCCTGGCTGGTTGTCGGTGGATATGCGCGAGTCGTTCGCGCCGGGTATTTTCTCTGCATACGGCGCGGCGCTGATCGCTTATCTGTTGTACGGTGTAGTGGCAGTCAGGCTGCTGTTCAAACGTGGAAAGTCTGGCTTGATCGGTTTTGCGCTGCTGCTTCCCTGGCTTATGTTCGCGACCGAGTTTTCCACGGTGCGTATTCAGGAAATTTTCGTGCTGTACCGCAGCTATATATGGGCTATGGGCGGAGTCATTCTCTTGCCCTTGCTGCTGATGCAATTAAATGCGCGGTTGACACTGATGGTGTCGGTATTGATTGCCGCAACTTTTTTTATGGTATCGATGGAGCGACTAGCCAGTTTTTCACACCCGATAGTGCTGTGGGACGATGCGGAAAAGCTGGTAAAAAACAGGCAATCGCTGCCCGGCGTGAGTCGCATATATTACAACCGGGGGTTGGAGTATTCAAAAGCGGGTATGCAGGAAAGGGCAATCGCGGATCTTAAAACGTCAATCGGGCTTAATCCTGGATTGCCGGTAGCTTTTGGTAATCTGGGTCTTGCCTATTTCAAAACTGCTCAGAATGCACTGGCTATACAGGCTTATAGCCGCGCGATTGAACTGGATCAGCAGCATAAAGTTCGACCAAATCCCGAGCTTTATTATAGCCGTGCCGAAGCTTATGAAGCGGATGGTCAGTGGCGTGAGGCGGCTATCGACTACAAGGTGAGTTGCCTGCTGAACGGCAAGATGGGGTGCGATAAAACCGGCCTGCCATTGCACGGTAGGATGCGCTGAATGAATGCCGCAAAACCGCAAACCGCAAGGGCATTCCCGCGAAATATAGCTGCGTGACACGCTTCTTATTTCTGAATGAAGTGTCTTCGCCTAAAAACAAGTCCGCATGGAATTTCCTACATAGTTACAGGCACTGAAGCCTCGCGTCATTTCCAAGCTGCGTTCATATCGCGAACGATGCGGTTGTCACAGCATCCTACTGAAAGCGAAAAATGGGGTTCGATTTATTTCGCGAACAAAAAAGGGCCGGCGGGAGCATGTTCTCCACCTTTGTCTCTCTTGCCCCTTTTTACACGGTTTCACGCGCTGGCGATTTCTAAACGTTTCTCGACGCGCTCAAGTCTTTCCGACAGTTGATCCAATCCGATTTGTTGTTGTATAACTTTGTCGTTGTCGTGCGCCGCGTCCCTGCGAATTCCGGCCACCCCCGCCTCCAGGCTGGTGATCCTGTTCTTGATCTCGCGTAACTCGTGTTCTACGCGATCTTGACTTCCGCGCATTCCGCGCAGGTGTTCCAAGATCAGGTTTTCTACATTGTCGCTCATGATGCTTCCCTTTCAGTGAAGTTTCAGACTAAATGATTTCCACTATTTTGGCAATACTCAAATAAATTTGTGTTAGCGACAAATAGAAATGTCCGGTTTCCTGCAAAGTACGGTAGGTAGCAGTGATGCCGCAATGCCGCAAGGGCATTCCCGCGAAATATAGCTGCGTGACACGCTTCTTATTTCTGAATGAAGGGTCTTCGCCTAAAAACAAGCCCGCATGGAATTTCCTACATAGTTACAGGCACTGAAGCATCGCGTCATTTCCAAGCTGCGTTCAGGGTGATTTATTCAGTGTTTCCTTAGATTTCTCGCTTTGCTCGAAATGACAACAAATCAGCGTTTACTTAGCTCCTGAATCTTGCGGTTCGCGCCTTGCAGTTTTTTGAACAGCGCCAGCAACAGCGCTTTATCCATATAGGATTTGACTGTGGCATTGCTTTGCAATCGCGCGATGCCGGTTTTGTCGATTTCCGCAACGATCAGTTCTCCATCGGCGACGACTGTCGCCGAGCGTGCAATGCTTCCGCTGGCAAAGAAAGTTCCCTCGCCGATGCATTCTCCGCTGACTATTTTACCGACAATTTTTTTGTCGCAGTAAACGGTGGCCGTGCCGAACAGGACAACATAAAATGTGTTTGAATCATCTCCTTCAGATGTGAGGCAATTGCCGGAAGTAAACTTCCGGATTTCGGCTTGTTCAGAGATGAGTTTCAGCCATTCGCCGGGAACGGGATCGAAAAAAGAACACTTGCGCAATTCGCGCAAACGTTCGCTTGCATCGTCGTCAAGGCGCTTGGTGAAATTGGCAAGACTGGCCTCGATGGATTGGAGGGCCTCGTCGAAGTTGTTCATTTTTGTCCCCTGTGCTGGTCTATCCGCAATCTGTGCGTAACTTATCACAAGCCGCAACCGGCGTACATTAATTCGCGCTCAGACCGCAGTCACGCCTGTCGGCGAGATAACTGCGCGGCCATCATGTGCCGCCTGTACGCGCATTTTGCGCAATACGATTTTCCGAAACCAGCCACTGGCCAGCAGCGGCTCATCGCTGATGACGCTCAGTGACGGCGTTGCGAGCAAGACTTCCTCGAACACCACATCCATACGGGTGGCGATGCGGCGCGAGAGAGGGTTAAGCAAGCGGCGCAGGGGCGCAGATTGCCCGGGCCGCAGGAATTTGTCGAGCAGCAGGATGCTGCCGCCGGGTTTGAGTACACGAGCCGCTTCAGCCAGGCATTGCGCGGGTTCCGGCACCACGGCTGTGATCAGGTGCAGCACGATATGGTCGAAGTGCGCATCGGGAAAGGGCAAGGCCATGCTGTCGCCCAGCACCCAGTCCACCTGCAAATGGGCGCCGCGAGGGCGGGCTCGGGAGAGCATCGCTGCATTGAAATCGAGCGCGGTGTAGTGATACAGGGCAGGTAAGAAAGGCAGATCCAGACCCGTGCCGATACCGCTCAATAACACCTTTCCTGCCGTGTCGACAGGCAGGGCGCGCAGCGATTGTTTGCGCGGTTCCCGCATGGCGCGTTCGATGACGGCATCGTAGATCGGCGCGATCAGGCTGTAGCTGCTGCGTAACCGGGGATTGCGAAGGTAGCTCATGTCGTGTAATCCAAGATGATGCCGGCGAAAACGGATGCGCCGAACCAGTTGTTATGCAGGAATGCCTTGAAGCAGGCTTCGCGGTTTCTGTTTTTGATGAGCGAGTAGTGATACAGCGCGATGCCGGATGCGATTGCCAGTCCGGCGTAATACAAGCCGCCCAGATGCGCAATTTTTCCTGCCCAGGCCAATAATGCCAGCGTAGCGGCATAACAGCCCATCACCGCCGGCACGTCGTATTTGCCGAAAAACAGTGCCGATGAGTGGATGCCCAGATGCATGTCGTCATCCCTGTCCACCATCGCGTATTCGGTATCGTAGGCGATCGCCCAGAACACGTTCGCGCTTAAAAGTATCCACGCCACAGGCGGTACGGCATTCAGTTGGGCGGCGAAGCTCATCGGGATGCCGAAGCCGAACGCGATGCCCAGATAGGCTTGCGGTATGGCCAGAAAGCGCTTGGTGAACGGATAGCTGCCGGCCAGGAAGACTGCCGGAACCGACAGCAACAGCGTCAGCGTATTGAGCGGCAGAATCAGCAGAAATGAAATGACGGCAAGCGCCGCTGCCAGCCACAAGGCTTCGCGTGGCGTAATGCGTCCGCTGGTGACGGGACGGTTTTGTGTGCGTTCGACATGACAGTCTATGTCGCGGTCGGCATAGTCGTTGATTGCACAACCGGCCGAGCGCATCAGTAGGGTTCCCAGCGTAAAGATCAGCACGATGTGCCAGGCCGGTGCGCCGCCGCCTGCGATCCACACTCCCCATAGCGTCGGCCATAACAGCAGCAGTATGCCGATAGGGCGATTCAGCCGGGTGAGCTGCATATACAGCGATAAACGTTCTGAGAAAGTCATTTCAGGATTCATGCCGCAAGGGCATTCCCACGAAACAACGGAGCTGAAGCTCCTGTTTCTGAGTGAAGGGTCGAGGATCGAGGATTGAGGATAGCGCGTGAGGCGGTGCTTTCACACGATCCTCACTCCTCAGTCCTAGATTTAATATTGCCGGCAAAAACACTTCCGTGACCAGCAACGGTTTATTGTGCAGATAAAACAGGGATCTGCGCGCCCATAACCGGCCAGGTGGATCGGACAATATGCCAGCCGCGCGCCGGTATAGCGGATGATGCGGGTGCAAGGCCTTGTAATGCAATGGCAGGCGGACAACCTGCGGATGCGAGAACAGCAGCGCGCCCAGCGGTTTGTTGCCAAGGTTGCGCAAACGCTGCCATGCTCCGCGCAACTCTGTGGCAGCACAGGCGCTGTGTGCAAATACCACGGGTTGGTTATCGGCGCACAGGAGAACTTCGCGCGACCAGGCAAGCCGTCTGGGTGCGATCCCCAACAGTGCCGATTCATCCGGTGCAATGAGCGCCAGGCCGCTCTTCACGTTGCGCACGGAAAAATGCTCGCAGTGTTGCATAATGCGCTGCGTCAGCGAGCCGCGGTCACGCAGCCAGGGCAGCAATTCCGCTCCGGCGCCCGGTGTCGCGCTATTCCAGTTTTTATACGTGCAAATAGTCATGTTTGTTTGCCATCCAGCGATGCAAATAGCCGCGTGCAGCCTCAGGATAGTCGCGCAGCAACTGATCGGCGACATCCCTTGCCATGTTCAATAAATCTTCGTCAGCATCGATATCGGCAAAACGCAACATCGCCATGCCGCTTTGCCGTGCGCCGAGCAATTCACCGGGACCCCGCAATTGTAAGTCTTGTTGGGCAATCGCGAAGCCGTCCGTGTTCTCGAAAATGACTTTCAGGCGCGTTCTGGCCAGTTCGGAGAGCGGTTTCTGATAAAGCAGGATGCACAGGCTTTGCGCTGCGCCGCGTCCCACGCGTCCGCGCAATTGATGCAGCTGTGCCAGCCCCATGCGTTCGGCATGATCGATCACCATCAGGCTGGCATTCGGTACATCCACGCCGACTTCGATGACGGTGGTCGCGACCAGCAACTGGAGTTCGCCGGTCTTGAATGCGGCCATCACGCGCACTTTTTCGCTGCTGTCCATCTTGCCGTGTACCAGTCCCACGCGCAGCTCCGGGAACGTTTCGCTGAGCATCTGATAGGTTTCCAGCGCATTCTGTAATTGGAGCACTTCGGATTCGTCGATCAGCGGGCACACCCAATAGGCCTGCTGTCCGGTCATGCAGGCGGCGCGTACCCGTTCGAACACTTCGTCGCGGCGCGAGTCGCTGACCAGTTTGGTAATCACAGGGGTGCGTCCCGGCGGCAATTCGTCTATCACCGATACGTCCAGGTCGGCGTAATAGCTCATCGCCAGCGTGCGCGGAATGGGTGTGGCGCTCATCATCAGCTGGTGCGGCTCTTGCGACGCAACTTTCCCCTTGGCATGGAGCGCCAGGCGCTGCTGTACGCCGAACTTGTGCTGCTCATCCACGATCGCGAGCCCCAGTTTGTGGAAACCGATCTGTTGCTGAAACAGCGCATGCGTGCCGATGGCAAGCAGCGTTTCGCCCGATGCGATTTTGTCTGAGGCTACCCGCTTGTCTTTTTTCTTCAGACTGCCGGACAGCCAGACCGGCGTGACGCCTAGCGGTGCCAGCCAGTCACCGAGTTTCAGGTAATGCTGCTCAGCCAGAATTTCGGTGGGCGCCATGAAGGCGACCTGATAGCCGTTCTCAATGGCTTGCAAGGCTGCGAGTGCGGCGACGATGGTCTTGCCGCTGCCCACATCGCCCAGCAGCAGACGTTGCATCGGATGCGGTTTTGTCAGATCGCGGCTGATTTCGCTGAATACTTTCTGCTGTGCGCCGGTCAGTTTGAACGGCAGATTTTTCAGGAGTGCCGCAGTGTAACGGCCCGTCTGTTCGAGCGCAGGCGCCACGCGATTGCTGCGCTCACGATGATGCACGCGCATCGATAGTTGCTGGGCCAGCAACTCGTCGAACTTGATGCGTCGCCAGGCGGGATGTGAGCGTTCTTCCAGAGAGCCCGCGGCAATATCCGGCATAGGGTTGTGCAGCAGATTAATGCTTCCGGAAAATCCTGGCAGATTCAACTTGTTGCAAATTTCGTCAGGCAGGTAGTCCGGCGTAGGCAGCACTTCGAGTGCGTTGGCGATCAGTTTGCGCAACGCGGTTTGCGGCAGCCCGGCCGTGGTCGGGTAAATCGGCGTCAGACTGGTTTGTAACGCTGTCTCGTCACTTACCGCACGGCATTTCGGATGCACCATCTCCAGCCCGTAATAACCCATGCGTACTTCGCCGACGGCGCGTATCTGATTATCCACGGCCAGCAGTTTTGTCTGGCTGGGATAGAAATTAAGAAAGCGCAGATACAACTCGCCGCTCCCATCCTGCAGACGGCAAATCAGGGTGCGGCGCGGGCGGTGTGTAATCTCGGCGTGTGTGATGACGCCCTGTACCTGAGCCGTTTCGCCGGGTTCCACGGTCGCAATCGGCGAGAGATGGGTTTCGTCCTCGTAACGGATCGGCAGATGCAGCAACAGATCGGCGCGATGGTGGATGCCCAGCTTCGCAAGATTCGCCAGCGTGGCAGGAGAGATTTTTGCGGGGGCGGTCAATTGAATGCTGGTTTGCTTAAAGCAGGTAACGTATCACAGCACATCAGAAATTAATCAATTTTTTAATCAGGCCGCGCGCTTATGCAGCGCAAGCGATACGGACTCGGACACTTCCATCGGCATGAAAAGTTTTTCCGGATAAACGTAATCTTCACCATCTTCATCCACAATGCGGATGCAGTGCATGGCCTCAGCCTTTGGATCCGGCAGAAGTTCATAAAGTTTGCGGACTTCCAGCGAGGCTGCATAACCTTCATTGTTAAGGCAGATGACGTATTTTTCCATGGTGTACCTCAAATAAATTCTTTGATTTTCATTTCCATTTTACCAATGCCATGTGCCTCATACCAATGCACTTCAGCCTCAGCAGATGCTCCATCCTCAAATACAACGGTGGCAAATCCTTTTTTCTTTTTCCAGTTACCAATACCATAAGCTCTTTGCAATCTGCCAAGACAGCGAATGCTAGCTCCTTGTGCGATAAGCTCAACGCCAGTTATCTCACCGCTTATCTTGAAATACATGGCTCAGTATAAGTGAATAGTGTCGGATATGGATAGTCAGTCCTGAATGACCAGCACGCCGTCCATTTCCACCAGTGCGCCACGAGGAAGCGCTGCGACACCCACCGCGGCACGAGCGGGGTAGGGTTGCTGGAAATAGCCTGCCATGATTTCGTTCACTTTGGCGAAATTCTTGAGATCGATCAGAAAGACATTCAGTTTGACCAGGTCGCTCAGACTGCCGCCGGACGCGGCGGCTACGGCGCGCAGGTTCTGGAATACGCGGTGTATCTGTTCGTCTATGCCTTCCACCATCTGCATGGTGACGGGGTCGAGGCCGATCTGTCCGGAAAGGTACACGGTGTCTTTCACGCGTATCGCCTGCGAATAGGTACCGATTGCGGCGGGAGCGTCGGGTGTCTGGATGAATTGTCTGTTTGCCATGTTGAAAATCCTGTCTGTATGATGGTTGATCTCAGGCGGCGATTATAACCGACGCGCGGATTTCAGCGGCTCACGCAAGTTTCGCTACACGGCAATCTTGAAGATCACCTTTCGAATGAAGCTATCGCTGACCAGCGGTGCGTGGGCATCTTCGGGGAAAAAGATGCAGAAATGATCCGGCGGCGTGGCGACCCAGGTTGACGGCGCATCGTTAAAGAAGCGTATGTCGCGCTCCGCGCTGTATTCATCCAGCGGGTCGTTGCAATCGGCCAGCGTCTTCCAGCCCATCTGCTCATCGCCTTCCAGCACCAGCTGAATGTCGATGTAACGACGGTGGCATTCCAGTTTGGCTGCTTCGCGCGTGCGGCCTTGCAGGTGTTCCACGATAGCGAAGAGTTTGCCTTCGATTATCTGGTGTACGCCCGGCGTAAGCGCGTGCATGTCCGTGTTGCGGATGTACTCGAACGCGCGCGGAAACAGCGGATGCAGCGCCGCGTAACGGTCGGATTGGGAGAGGGTGGAGAAGATCATTTTGAGATTTGTTGATAAATGAAAGAGGCAATAACATTCAGTGCAAGTGCATAACCGCTGGAAATGAGCAGAGCCCAAATGGGGTGCTTTTTAACAAAAGCCAGTGTGCGGTAATAGAAGTCTTTTCTGATGTTTATAATTTCCTTTGTGGATTGTTCAATGGCTTCATTAGAAACCTTGTTTTTTCTTAAACGCTCTTGGCATTCATCACAGATTTGGGGCTTGTCGCAAGAAAAGGGCAAATCAGTTTTAATGCCATTCATGTCGAAAATACATCCGCGAGTTTCATCGTGAGTAAATTTGGCAGCTTCATTAGCGGATGGGATTCGGTTACTATATTCTTTATATACAAGTGCATAGGAATACATTAGTCTAAGGACTACGTTGTTCAAAGGTATATTCGAGCCTAGGAGAATGTCTCTGATTTCATGGAATGTAATAACGATTTGGTTGTTGCCAAGCCGTCTTGAATACCAATTGTTTTCAATGGGTACATTTACAATAGCAATTACAAAGTCAGCATCAGAAGTTGTTGGGAGTTGCTCTTTAATTAGGGAGTCAGAAAAGTCCCATTGATCACCATCAGAGTTTGCGCGCAATGAAAAATTTTCGATATTTTCAGAGATCTGAAAAATTTCGGATTTCCAGTGTTTTATTTTGTTAATCCGAAAATCGCGAGGTAAATAACCAATGGTTACCAATTTTATTTTTATTTTGTTGGTCATTGAGAATTTACCCTTATCAAGGTTTGTATCATGCCGTGGATTATATGTAATCTTGAATCTGCGAAAGTAAATAAGAATACATGATTTGTGCAGTTTTACTTTTTTCCCGTTCGTCCTGAGCTTGTCGAAGGATGAATCGGCGCGCCATCCCGATTGGAACACTTAGCCAAACGAGAGACTTCTGCCCAATCGCCGCGCATCATCGCTTCTTTTTTCTTGCGGTTCCGGCCTTTTATTTGTTGCTCGGCGGCTAATGCTTCTTCACGAGTAGTGCACTCCTGACAGAATAGCAATTCAATTGGCAGGCGCTTGGCTGTATAACCGGCGCACTGGCCATTCTGATGTTCGCCTATTCGCTTTTCAAGATTGTCGGTATGTCCGGTGTAATAGGAGTTGTCAGAACAGCGCAAGATGTAAACCCAGAAGCTCATAATTTGTTGCTCCGTTTATTTTCACCCTTCGACAGGCTCAGGGCGAACGGGCTTGGCTCGATCACAGGTGCATGGTTTTAAGCCTACAAGAACCGTGCAATCATGCCGCGGGATAAATCGCCCTGCAACGGTATCTGAACCTTATGACCGCTGCCGGGTGCTGTCGTGAGGGCTTCGCCCTTGAGGTTCTTCATCTCGGCAAGATTTATGATTTTGTTGCCGGAAGGGTGGATGATCTCCAGCCGATCGCCTACCTGGAACTTGTTCTTCACGTCGATCTCTGCATAGCCGCCCGTGCAACTGACGATGTCGCCGACATATTGCTGGCGCGTGCTCTCGGAATGGCCGCGCATATAGTTCTGCTGTTCGTGGGTGTGATGGCGTTCATAAAAACCGTCCGTGTAGCCGCGGTTGGCCAGCGCATCCAGTGCGCCTAATAAGTTTAGATTGAATGGGCGATTGGCTACCGCATCGTCGATCGCCTGACGATATACCTGAGCGGTGCGCGCGACGTAGTAGATGGACTTGGTGCGGCCCTCGACTTTCAGCGAATCGATGCCGATTTTCGCCAGACGCTCGACATGTTCCACCGCGCGCAAGTCCTTGGAATTCATGATGTAGGTGCCGTGCTCGTCCTCCATTACCGGCATCAGCTCGTCCGGGTGATCCTGGCGCGAGATCACATACACGCGGTCGGCCATCGGATGACGCGGTTGTCCGCCGCAATCGGAAAGCGCGGACTGGCTTAACGCCTTGTCGAAATCGAAGTCGATTTTCTCGATGTCGCCGGTGTCATTTTCCTCCGCGTTGCCCATCTTGTAATCCCAGCGGCAAGAGTTGGTGCAGGTGCCCTGATTGGCGTCGCGATGGTTGAAGTAGCCAGACAGCAGGCAGCGGCCCGAGTAGGCGATGCACAGCGCGCCGTGCACGAATACTTCCAGTTCCATGTCCGGGCATTGCTGGCGGATTTCCTCGATCTCGTCCAGCGACAGTTCGCGCGACAGAATCACGCGAGTTAATCCTAACGACTTCCAGAATTTCACCGCTGCATAATTGACGGTATTGGCCTGTACCGACAAATGTACCGGGATTTCTGGCCAGCGTTCACGCACCATCGCGATCAGCCCCGGATCGGCCATGATCAGCGCGTCCGGATTCATTGCGATGACCGGCTCCATGTCGGCCATATAGGTTTTGACCTTGGCGTTGTGCGGCATCAGGTTGCTGGCAACGAACAGTTTCTTGCCGAGCTGATGCGCCTCACGAATACCGGTTTGCAGTTCTTCCAGTTTGAACTCGTTGTTGCGCGCACGTAAGGAGTAGCGCGGCTGTCCGGCATACACCGCATCCGCGCCGAAGGCGTAAGCGGCGCGCATCTTGTCGAGCGTGCCGGCTGGCAACAACAGTTCAGGTGCACGCATCATTTTGATAATCCCAGTCTTTCACAAATCGCCATGCAGGGTTTTGCCTGATTGAGCGTGTAAAAATGCAAACCGGGTGCGCCGCCCGCCAGCAGTTTTTCGCACAGGCGGGTGACGACGTCCAGACCAAATGCCTGTACCGATTCGTTGTCGTCGCCAAAGCCTTCCAGCGTCTTGCGCATCCAGCGCGGAATTTCCGCACCGCAGGCATCCGAAAAACGCGCCAGTTGCGAATAGCGCACGATGGGCATAATGCCGGGAACGATGGGCGCGATGACACCCAGCTTCTGGCATTCGTCGACAAAGTGGAAGTAACTGTCGGCGTTATAAAAATACTGCGTGATCGCGGAATTGGCGCCTGCGTCGATCTTGCGTTTGAAATTGAGAATATCGTCGCGAGCCGATTTGGCTTGCGGATGAAACTCCGGGTAGGCGGCGACTTCCAGATGAAAATGATCGCCGGTTTCAGAACGGATGAATTCCACCAGTTCGTTGGCGTACTGGAATTCGCCGGCAGTGGCCATGCCGGAGGGCAGGTCGCCGCGCAAGGCGACGATACGGCGGATACCGGTGTCATTGTAGGTCTTGAGTATCGCGCGGATGTTCTCGCGGGTGGAGCCGACGCAGGACAAGTGCGGCGCCGCCTGATAGCCTTCCGCCTTGATCTGGATCACTGTCTCCAGCGTGCGGTCGCGTGTCGAACCGCCAGCACCAAAGGTGACCGAGAAGAATTCCGGATGCAGTGTTGCCAGTTGACTGTGTGCAAGGCTGAGTTTTGCTATCCCTTCGTCTGTCTGGGGCGGGAAGAATTCGAAACTGATATGTGAGTTGCTCATGATTTTCTCATTAATTGTGCGGCCGCTGCGGAGAGCGCCCATGAAAACACGCTGTAGAGCAATGCGCCTAATACGCCGTGCCAGAAGCTGTCAACGATAAAGCCGCGTAATACCGAACCTACCAGCCAGAACAGCAGTCCGTTGATCACAAAAATAAACAGACCCAGCGTGACCAGCGTGACCGGCAAGGTGAGCAGCAACAGCACCGGGCGGATCAGCGTGTTGACCAGCCCCAGCAGGAATGCGGCTACCAGCGCGGCGGTAAAGCCGTCAACATGAATGCCCGGCACATAGTTCGCCACGGCAATCAGCGCCAGTGCGTTCAGTATCCAGATCAGAATTAATTTCAAGAAAAGCTCCTTAATCAGGATTTAGGAGCGAGGATTGTGGAGTGAGGATTGAGATAAAAGCAGGGCAGCGGGTTTTCCTCTTTGCTAAATTCTCAATCCTGAATCCTCAATCCTGCTTTTAGTAGCGGTAGTGGTCAGCCTTGTACGGACCTTCTTTCGGTACGCCGATGTAAGCGGCCTGCTGATCGGTCAGTTCGCTCAGTTGCGCATTGAGGGTAGTCAGTTGCAGACGGGCGACCTTCTCATCCAGATGCTTCGGTAAAGTGTACACGCCAACCGGATATTCGGCCGTGCGCGTGTACAGTTCGATCTGCGCAATGGTCTGATTAGCGAAGGAGGACGACATCACGTAGGACGGATGGCCGGTGCCACAACCCAGGTTTACCAGACGACCTTCGGCCAGCAGCAGGATACGTTTGCCGTCCGGGAAAATCACGTGATCGACCTGCGGTTTGATGTTTTCCCACTCGTATTGCTTGAGGGATGCGACGTCGATTTCGTTGTCGAAGTGGCCGATGTTGGACACGATGGCGTTGTTTTTCATCTTCACCATATGGTCATGTGTGATGACATGGTAGTTGCCGGTGGTGGTAACGAAGATGTCGCCGTGCTCGCAGGCGTAATCCATGGTTACGACGCGATAGCCTTCCATTGCCGCCTGCAGTGCGCAAATCGGATCGATCTCGGTGACCCATACCTGAGCGGAGAGTGCGCGCATCGCCTGAGCGGAACCCTTGCCCACATCGCCGTAACCCACGATGACGGCGATCTTGCCGGCGATCATCACGTCGGTTGCGCGCTTGATGGCATCCACCAGCGATTCGCGGCAGCCGTACAGGTTGTCGAACTTGGACTTGGTTACCGAGTCGTTCACGTTGATCGCAGGGAATTTCAGCTCGCCGCGTTCGTGCATCTGGTACAAACGATGTACGCCGGTGGTGGTTTCTTCGGTCACGCCCTTGATGGCAGCCAGACGCGTGGAATACCAGGTCTTGTCGACAGCCAGTTTGGCCTTGATTGCGTTATACAGGCAGATTTCTTCTTCGGAACCGGGATTATTCAAGAGTGATGCGTCTTTTTCAGCGCGCGCGCCCAGATGCAGCAACAGCGTTGCATCGCCACCGTCGTCCAGGATCATGTTGGACAGACCGCCGTCTTTCCATTCGAAAATGCGGTGGGTGTAATCCCAGTATTCGGCAAGCGTCTCGCCTTTGACCGCGAACACCGGCACGCCGGTTGCAACGATGGCAGCGGCCGCGTGATCCTGTGTGGAGTAGATGTTGCAGGACGCCCAACGCACTTCAGCACCCAGGGCTGTCAGCGTTTCGATCAGCACACCGGTCTGGATGGTCATGTGCAGCGAGCCTGTGATGCGTGCGCCTTTCAAAGGCTGGCTGGCGGCGTACTCATTGCGGATGGCCATCAGGCCAGGCATTTCGATTTCGGCGATGGCCAGTTCTTTGCGTCCCCAGGCTGCCAGGGACATGTCCGCGACGATATAGTCGGTGAATCCGTTTGCAACAGCGTTCATAAAAACTCCATTCATTGTGTTGGTTAATGAATAGGTGCCGTTGAAACAAAATCATTACTCCGAGCCTGACGGGGGCGTTCAAACCCGCTGCAGCACCTCTCGGAGGGTGCGAATTATAAACGTAAAAATTATTTTTGGCTAAGGAACCGCTGATTTATTCGTCTTCCCCGCAAAAGCGGGGAACCAGCGCCTTGTGTAACTGGGTTCCCGCCTACGCGGGAACGACAAAACCGAATAAATCAGCGGTTCCCTAAGTACTCTAATAAGAGAATGATTCTAAATGCACAAAACCGTACTCAGACTTTGGTCCGAGTACGGTTTTGTGTGTGGAACAAGCGCCGCAGGCGTGGCCTTACAGGCCAGAAAAAATATTTCTGCGAGGCATCTGCCGAGTTAAAACACAGATAAGCGCGCTTCGCGCGAGGTCTTACAGACCTGCATCGGCACGAAGTGCCAGCATAATTCAGGTATTTTGACTTCGGTTCACATCCGCTGACGCGGACATGAACCTTCGTCGAAACACCGACAAGCGCCGCAGGCGTGGCCTTACAGGCCAGCGTCAGCCCGCAGGGCTGCCGCCTTGTCGGTGTTTTCCCAAGTGAATTCGGGTTCTTCGCGACCGAAGTGACCGTAGGCAGCGGTTTTTTCATAGATGGGGCGCAAAAGATCGAGCATCTGCACGATGCCTTTCGGGCGCAAATCGAAATGACGCAACACCAGTTCGGTCAGTTTTTCATCGGAAATTTTGCCTGTTCCGTAAGTGTCGACCATCACGCTGGTTGGCTTGGCAACGCCGATTGCGTAGGACACCTGTACCAGGCACTTGCTGGCCAGGCCGGCGGCGACGATGTTTTTGGCGACGTAACGACCGGCATAGGCAGCCGAGCGATCTACCTTGGACGGATCCTTGCCTGAGAACGCGCCACCGCCATGAGGCGCTGCACCGCCGTAGGTGTCCACGATGATCTTGCGGCCTGTCAGTCCGCAATCTCCCTGTGGCCCGCCGACAACGAAACGACCGGTCGGGTTGACCAGAAAGTTGATATTGCCCTTGATGAGTTCTTTTGGCAACATCGGCATGATGATGTCTTCAATCGCAGCTTCACGAATTGCTTCCAGTGTCATTTCCGGCGCATGTTGCGTGGAGAGCACCACGGTGTCGATGCAGTGCGGTTTGCCGTCAATGTAGCGGATGGTGACCTGTGACTTGGCGTCCGGACGTAGCCAGGGCAGACGGCCATCGTGGCGCAATTGCGCCTGACGCTGGACAACCTGATGTGCCAGGTAAATTGCCACTGGCATCAATGTCGGCGTTTCATCGCAGGCGTAACCGAACATCAGCCCCTGGTCACCCGCACCCTGATTCAGGAAGTCATCTGATGCACGATCCACGCCCTGAGCGATGTCGGGACTCTGTTTGTCGTAAGCGACCAGCACCGCGCAACCCTTGTAGTCGATGCCGTATTCGGTGTTGTCGTAGCCGATGCGTTTGATGGTGTTGCGCGCCACCTGTATGTAATCGACATTGGCGGTGGTGGTGATTTCGCCGGCCAGAACCACCAGTCCGGTGTTGGTCAGTGTTTCTGCGGCTACCCGTGCGTACGGATCTTGCGCTAGAATTGCGTCCAGAATCGCATCGGAAATTTGATCTGAAACCTTGTCGGGATGGCCTTCGGACACGGATTCGGAGGTAAACAGAAATTCACTCATGGTTGCCCGCTTGTTTGTCAATAAAAATGCATTCTATCAAATTCCCCAAAACTTGGTAGCATTGCGCCTATGACTACTTTTATATTTAATGTATTTTTCAAATTTCTCTCATCGTTGCCGCTGAGTGTTTTGCATCGCATGGGTGCGCTGCTCGGACGACTGACCTATGCGTTATCCGGGCAGTATGCGGCGCGCATGCGGGAAAATTTGCAGCAGGCGGGTTTTTCTTTGGATGAAGAGCAGGGCCGACGCCTGTTGTCAGCCAGCATTGCCGAGGCTGGCAAGGGCATCATGGAATTGCCTTGGGTGTGGGGCAGGTCCTATGACGAAGTGTTGAATAGCGTGCTGGAGTGTCGCGGGCTGCAGCATGTAAAAGCCGCTCAGGCGAGTGGTAAGGGCATTATTTATCTGACTCCGCATCTGGGGTGCTTCGAAATGTGCGCGCTCTATCTGGCGCAACAAGCACCGATTACGGTGTTGTATCGCCAGCCCCGGCTGCTCTGGCTGGAAGGGGTGATGCGCCGGGGGCGCGAGAGGGGGCAGGCCAGACTGGCCAAGGCGGATTTAAGCGGCGTGCGACTGATGTATAAGGCGTTGAAACGCGGCGAGGCCATCGGCCTGCTGCCCGATCAGGTGCCCAGCCAGGGCGAAGGCGAATGGGCAAATTTCTTCGGACGCCCCGCCTATACCATGACGCTGGTGGGCAGGCTGGCACAGTCTAGCGATGCGACCGTGGTGCTGGTCAGCGCCGAACGGGTTGCGGGTGGGGCAGGTTATGTGATTCATTTTGAGCCTTTATTGCTCGATTACGCGCTGTCGGTTCCGCAGCAGATCAATACGGCACTGGAGAAGATGATACGGGCCTATCCTGCGCAATACCTGTGGAGTTATAACCGCTATAAAGTTTTGCAGGGTATGCAGCCAGCGGTTAAGGAGCTTTGATGCTGATGCGATTCGGCATTTTTATCTTGTGGCTGATACATTTTTTGCCGTTTCGTGTCATCGTCTCCATAGGCAATGGACTCGGGTCGTTGCTCTACCTGATGGCAGCCGACAGGCGCCGCGTGGGCGAGATCAACCTGAAGCTGTGTTTCCCCGAGAGGGGCGACAAGGCGCGCGAGCAGCTTCTGAGAAATCATTTTAGGATGTTTGCACGTGGCTTGATTGAGCGCAGTATCCTGTGGTGGGCGAGTGCCGAGCGCATAAATGATTTGATTCGAGTGGATGGAATCGAACATTTTGAAGCGATCAGGGGGCAGCCTGCCATATTGCTCACGCCGCATTTTGTCGGCATGGATGCGGGCGGGCAGTGGATTGCGCAGCACGTCGATACGGTGTGTATGTATGCGAATCAAAAAAGCGTCTACATGACGGAGCTGCTGCTGAAAAAGCGCGCGCGTTTTGGCCGTCAGCTCCTTTATTCGCGTCAGCAGGGGTTGCGTGCCATCATCAAGGGCGTGCGATCAGGCATGCCGTTCATTTATCCCCCGGATCAGGATCAGGGAGTCAAGGATGGCTTATTTATACCTTTCTTCGGCGTGCCTGCCGCGACCATGACCTCGGTGTCGCGCATCGCGCAGATGACGGGCGCAATAGTTGTGCCCAGCATCACCCGCGTGTTGCCGGGGGGCGGTGGTTACGTGCTGACCTTCTATCCTGCATGGGAGAATTATCCGAGTGGTGACGATGCCGCTGACGCGCGGCGTATGAACGAATTCATCGAGTGTCGTGTGCGGGAAATGCCGGAGCAGTATTTCTGGCTGCACAAGCGTTTCAAGACCAGACCGGAAGGCGAAGAAAAATATTATTAGCAAGTGGTCAGTGGCAAGTAGTCAGTCGCTGGCAGCTCCAAGGGGAAGAAATGAAATACCGTGACTTGCGCGATTTTATCGCGCAACTGGAAAAAATCGGCGAACTCAAGCGCGTCAGCCTGCCTGTTTCCACTCATCTGGAGATGACGGAAATCTGCGACCGTGTGTTGCGCGCACAGGGTCCGGCGATCCTGTTCGAAAATCCGGCAGGACACACCATGCCGGTGCTTGCCAATCTGTTCGGCACGCCGCGTCGTGTGGCATTGGGTATGGGCGAGGAATCGATTACGGCGCTGCGCGAGGTAGGGAAATTGCTGGCCTATCTCAAGGAGCCTGAGCCGCCCAAAGGCTTGAAGGATGCATGGGAAAAATGGCCGGTATTGAAGCAGGTGCTCAACATGTCGCCCAAAGTATTATCCGGCGCGCCCTGTCAGGATGTGGTGTGGGAAGGTGCGGATGTGGATTTGAGTCGTCTGCCGATTCAGCATTGCTGGCCGGGCGATGTTGCGCCGCTGATCACCTGGGGGCTGGTGGTAACCCGTGGCCCTGACAAGTCGCGCCAGAATCTGGGCGTCTATCGTCAGCAGGTGATTGCACCCAACAAGGTCATCATGCGCTGGCTGGCGCATCGCGGCGGCGCGCTGGATTTTCGCGATCATGCCCTAAAATTTCCCGGTGTGCCGTTTCCGGTTGCCGTGGTGATCGGTGCCGATCCGGCCACGATACTGGGGGCGGTCACCCCGGTGCCTGATTCGTTGTCGGAATATCAGTTCGCCGGACTGTTGCGCGGCAGCAAGACCGAGCTGGTGAAATGCCTGGGCAGCGATTTGCAGGTGCCGGCCAGCAGCGAAATCGTGCTCGAAGGCGTGATTCATCCGGATGAGATGGCCATGGAAGGGCCTTATGGCGACCATACCGGCTACTACAATGAGCAGGATAAATTCCCTGTGCTGACCATACAGCGCATCACGATGCGGCGCGATCCCATCTATCATTCTACCTACACCGGCAAGCCGCCCGATGAACCTGCCATGCTGGGCGTGGCGCTCAACGAAGTCTTCGTGCCGCTGTTGCAAAAGCAGTTTCCGGAGATTGTGGATTTTTATCTGCCGCCGGAAGGATGCAGCTATCGCATGGCGATCGTGTCGATCCGTAAACAGTATGCGGGCCACGCCAAGCGCGTGATGTTCGGCATCTGGTCTTTTTTGCGGCAGTTCATGTATACCAAATTCATTATCGTGGTGGACGACGATATCGATATTCGCAACTGGCAGGAAGTGATCTGGGCGATCACCACCCGTGTCGATCCGGTCAGGGATACCTTACTGGTGGAAAATACGCCGATCGATTATCTTGATTTTGCCAGTCCGGTGTCCGGGCTGGGCGGCAAGATGGGGCTGGACGCGACCAACAAATGGCCGGGCGAGACGCAGCGCGAGTGGGGTACGCCTATTGTGATGGATGAGGCGGTCAAGCGTCGTGTGGATGAGATGTGGGGTGAGCTGGGGTTGTAAATTGACCGTTCGTGCTGTCGAAGCATGAACAGGCAACTTTAAAACCGCCGGGGCGTGGGGTTAAGCGCTGTTGTCTTGGCTAAAAGCCCTCCCCAATTAGCGTTTTTCCAGCCATTCGATCAGCGCATCCTGCGCGGCCTGGCCGTATTTCGCGTTGGGGTGATTGATGATGAAAACCATGATCCATTGCTTGCCGCTTACGGCGTGAACATATCCGGCGATGGATTTCACGCCTTCCAGTGATCCCGTCTTGAGATGGGCGTGCCCTGCAATATCTCCGTCCTTGAAACGTCTCCTTACCGTGCCGTCCATGCCCAGAATTGGCAACGATGCTTCCAGTTCGGCGGAATAAGGGCTGAGTGCGGCTTGATTCAGGATGTCGGCGAGGTGTTGCGCACTGATGCGTTCCGTGCGCGACAGGCCAGCACCGTTTTCCAGCACGAGTTCGGAAAATTGCCGATTGCCCAGCCATCGCGCGATGGCTGAAGCGCTGCGTGCAATGCTGGCAGTTCCTCCGTCAGTCGCACCCAAAGTCAGAAACAGTTGCCGTGCCATGGTGTTATTGCTGAACTTGTTGATGTCGCGAATTATTTCCGACAAGGACGGCGAGAGGTGGGTGGAAAAAACAGGCAGAGAATCTGGCGCGAACCCCGTTTTTACATGACCTTGAATCTGTCCGCCGAGCTCTTGCCATAATGCGGCGAACACGGCGAAGAAATAGTCATCAGGCGGCAGAATAGAAAAATAATCCTGCGCTTCGCCGCACAGAGCAGGGATTTTGCCTTCCAGCACGATGTTGTGCCCTTCCAAATGCGACTGGTAAGCGTCTTCGCCGTTGCAGGGTAAATTTGCCGAGGCGGTGATCCGGTTGATCAGCTGATAGCCATACAGATCGGGTTCCAGCAGTGCGGTGATTTGACCATTATCGGGCAACAGGCGCAAGTGCAGCGCGTTCAGATTGAGCAGCAGGGCATTCGGCCCGACGTTGTAGGCGCGATTAGGTTTGTTGTCGAATGCGGACGGATCATAGTGATCATCTTGGAAATGGCTGTTATCGAGCACGATATCGCCGCGAATTTCGCGCAATCCGCGCTGGCGAAGCTCGTGCAGCCACAACCAGAATTCTTCTATGGTCAGCTTGGGATCGCCATAGCCTTTAAAAACAAGATTGCCGTACAGCACACCGTTTTCCAGTTTTCCATCCAGATAAGCTTCAGTCTTCCAGCGATAGGCAGGGCCCAGTATTGCCAGACCCGCATAAGTGGTGAGTAGCTTCATGGTTGAAGCGGGATTCATTGCCTGCGTGGCGTTCAGACTGATGAGCGGACGAGGTTTGCCTGCTTCGCGCACTTCCACTGCGACGGCATCAGTCGGGATGTTGGCTTTTTCGAGTTCAGCCCGGACTGAGTCCGGCAACGGAATTGCATTTGCATTCAACACGGACGATAACAATATGCAGAGTAAAAGTGCGCAAGGCCAAAAAACAGCGTCATATTTATGTTGTCCCGCGTTGCGGGAGCGTTTTAAATTATCTGGATTCACGCCTGCGCGGGAATGACGTTCAAATAAAATAGCCAGATTCATGTCAGCTTACCGATGATGTTTTTCGTGCGCGTGACCAGAATATGCATTTCTTCATCAGAGATAATGTAAGGCGGCATGAAGTAAACCGTGTTGCCCATCGGACGCAACAGCAACTCGTGCTGCAATCCAAGTTGAAAGCAGCGCTGCGCAAAATCCGCATGCGGAGACACCACTTCAAACGCCCAGATCATGCCGGTGTTGCGCCAGTTTTTAACGAAGGGCAGTTCGCGCAGCGGTTGTGCGATGCTGTTGAGAAAGGCTGCCTTTTGCCGATTGGTAGTCAGCACATTGTCCTGTGCAAAAATATCCAGCGTAGCAAGAGCTGCGCGGCAGGCCAGCGGATTGCCTGTATAGGAATGTGAATGCAGAAAGCCGCGTGCGGTCTCCGTGGCATAGAAAGCCTGATAGATTTTGTCAGTCGTCATCACGATGGACAGGGGGAGGTAGCCGCCGGTGATGCCTTTGGAAATCAGCAGGAAGTCGGGCGTGATCCCGCCCTGTTCGCAGGCGAACATCGTCCCGGTTCTGCCCATGCCGACGGCAATCTCGTCGGCGATCAGATGTACGCTATATTTATCGCAAAGCTGGCGTGCCAGCTTGAGGTAGGTCGGGTGAAACATCGCCATGCCGGCGGCGCCCTGAACCAGCGGCTCGATGATGAAGGCGGCAAGCTGCGCGTGATGTTTCTGCAAATGTGCTTCAAGCGCCTCTGCGCAGCGCAGCGCGTAGGTTTCACTTGTTTCGCCTTCTGCAGCATTGCGCGAGTCAGGGCTCGCGATTGTTGCCTGTTGGCGGATCAGCATGCCATAAGCATCGCGGAACAGGGCTACATCGGTCACTGATAAAGCGCCCAGGGTTTCGCCGTGATAGCTGTTTTGCAAACTGATGAATTGCACTTTGTCAGGCTGTCCGGTATTGCGCCAGTAGTGCGCACTCATCTTGAGTGCGATTTCGGTGGCCGATGCGCCGTCCGAACCATAGAAGCAGTGACCGAGGCCTGGCGGTGCAAGTTCACGCAGGCGCTCGGAAAGCTCGATCACGGGCTCATGGGTAAAGCCGGCAAGCATGACGTGTTCCAGTTTTTCCAGCTGGCAGCGGATGGCGGCGTTGATGCGCGGGTTGCTGTGACCAAACAGATTGACCCACCATGAGCTGACTGCATCCAGATATTTGTTTCCGTCGTAGTCATGCAGCCATACCCCTTGTCCGCGCGCAATGGGCATCAGTGGAAACGATTCATACTGTTTCATCTGCGAGCAGGGGTGCCAGACGGCGGACAGCGAGCGGCTGATCAGATCGGCATTGGTTGGCGTGTTTTTTGGCATCGGTGAATCATAGCGAATTTTGTGACGTGTGCGCAGAACTTCAGTTTCTTCGACAGATGAATCGATCGTCGAAAAAGAAGGCTTATGTTATTGGAATCATGCCGACTGGACGGCTTTGCAACGGTGAATAATGCCTCTGCAAAAAATAAGTATTTTAACAATATCGTGACAACTACACCCAGTTTGCTTTGAGTATTGCTCCATCTGTGGCATTCTTCGCTCTTTAATATGCACTAAATGTATCGCCCTGGTGTTTGAGGCGCGGCAGTTGGAGGATGGCAGTAATGAAATGTGTAGATGATTTCCGCCTGCGCTTAGGTTCGCGCGAGTTGGTGCCGATTATGATAGGTGGAATGGGGGTGGATATTTCTACCGCCGAATTGGCTCTGGTGGCAGCGCGCCTGGGCGGCGTCGGGCATATTTCCGACGCAATGCTGCCGACGGTGACCGATAAGCGTTACAAGACAAAGTTTGTCAGCGACAAGCAAAAGCAATATAAATTGAACATCTTGCAGGCGGATAAATCGATTGTGCAATTCGATTTGGCGCAGGTCGCGGAAGCGACGCGTCTGCATGTGCGCAGCACGATGGAGGCCAAGCGCGGCGATGGCATGATTTTCGTCAATTGCATGGAAAAGCTGACCATGAACGCGCCGCGCGAAACTCTGCGTACGCGTCTGGTGACCGCGTTGGACGAGGGTATTGACGGTATCACCCTGGCAGCAGGATTGCATCTGGGTTCGTTTGCGATGATGCAGGATCACCCGCGCTTCCGCGATGCGCAGTTGGGCATCATCGTCTCGTCAGTGCGCGCACTGCAATTGTTTCTGCGCAAGAATGCCAGGCTGAATCGCCTGCCTGATTATATCGTGGTGGAGGGGCCGCTGGCCGGTGGTCATCTGGGCTTCGGCATGGACTGGGCGCAATATGATCTGCGCAGCATCGTTGTCGAGATGCAGTTGTTTCTCAAGACTGAACATCTGGACATCCCGGTCATTGCGGCGGGCGGCATTTTCACCGGCAGCGACGCGGTAAGCTATCTGGAGACAGGCTCAGCGGCCGTACAGGTGGCGACACGTTTTACGGTTGCCGATGAGTGCGGCATTCCTGAAAAGGTGCAGCAGGAATATTTCAAGGCCAGTGAAGAAGACATCGAAGTAAATATGTTGTCACCCACCGGTTATCCGATGCGCATGTTGAAAAACTGCCCGGCGATCAGTGCGGGGATACGCCCGAACTGCGAGGCTTTCGGTTATCTGCTCGACGGTAACGGCGGCTGTGCCTACATCGACGCCTACAACCGGGTCGTTGCAGCAAATCCTGACGCCAAGAAAATTTCCGTTCCCGACAAGACATGCTTGTGCACGCACATGCGCAACTATGATTGCTGGACTTGCGGGCACTATACCTATCGGCTCAAGGATACTACCCATCGCAACGAGGATGGTAGCTACCAGATTCTGTCCGCCGAGCATGTTTTTCACGACTATCAGTTCAGTAAAGATAACAGGGTGGCGCTGCCACCAAGGAAATAAATTTTACCTCCGCCCTTGAAATTGCAAGCCGCTATCCCCATTGTTAGCGCTTGCAGGCGGAGCCTCTTGCGTTTTGCCTCTGCATTTAATTCAACTCATTGATTCAGGAGATATAAGTATGAAAATTCGTCCTTTGAACGATCGCGTCATCGTCAAGCGTATGGAAGAAGAGCGTAAAACCGCTTCTGGTATCGTGATCCCCGATGCGGCTACCGAAAAGCCGGATCAGGGCGAAATCATCGCCGTGGGTAAAGGCAAGGTCGGTGATGACGGCAAATTGCAGGCGATGACCGTTAAGGTGGGCGACCGTGTGTTGTTCGGAAAATATGCCGGTCAGGCCTTCAAGATGGACGGTCAGGAATACATGACCATGCGCGAAGATGACATCATCGGCATCGTCGAAGCCTAATCACACAAGAATTTCAGGAGAAATAAACATGGCAGCTAAAGACGTAAAATTCCACGACGCCGCACGCAATAAAATGGTGGTTGGTGTGAACATTCTGGCCGATGCAGTCAAGGTCACGCTGGGTCCTAAAGGCCGCAACGTGGTGCTGGATCGCTCATATGGTTCCCCCACCATCACCAAGGACGGCGTTTCTGTCGCCAAGGAAATCGAACTGAAAGACAAGTTCGAAAACATGGGCGCGCAAATGGTCAAGGAAGTGGCAAGCAAGACTTCCGATGTGGCCGGTGACGGTACCACGACTGCGACTGTATTGGCGCAATCCATCGTGCAGGAAGGTATGAAGTTCGTTGCCGCCGGCATGAACCCGATGGATCTGAAGCGCGGTATCGACCAGGCAGTGATCGCCGCGGTGGCCGAGCTGAAGAAAATCTCCAAGCCTTGCACCACCAGCAAGGAAATCGCCCAGGTTGGCAGCATTTCCGCCAACTCCGACACCGTGATCGGCGAGAAGATCGCTGCTGCGATGGAAAAAGTCGGCAAGGAAGGCGTTATCACCATTGAAGACGGCACCGGTCTGGAAGACGAACTGGACATCGTTGAAGGTATGCAGTTTGATCGCGGCTATTTGTCACCTTACTTCATCAACAACCAGGATCGTCAGCTGGCGTTGATGGAAAATCCGTACATCCTGTTGCATGACAAGAAGGTTTCCAACATCCGCGACCTGCTGCCCATTCTGGAGCAGGTTGCCAAGGCTGGCCGCCCGTTGCTGATTATCGCTGAAGACGTAGACGGCGAAGCGCTGGCAACACTGGTTGTGAACAACATCCGCGGCATCCTGAAGACGGTTGCTGTCAAGGCGCCGGGTTTCGGCGATAGGCGCAAGGCCATGCTGGAAGACATCGCGATTCTGACCGGCGGTACCGTGATCGCTGAAGAAGTCGGTCTGACGCTCGAAAAAGCGACGCTGGCTGAACTGGGTCAGGCCAAGCGCATCGAAGTGGGCAAGGACAACAGCATCATCATCGACGGCGCAGGCAAGGAAGAAGCGATCAAATCGCGTATCGGCCAGATCAACAAGCAAGCCGAAGAATCGACCAGCGACTACGACAAGGAAAAACTGCAAGAGCGCAAAGCCAAGCTGGCTGGCGGTGTTGCGGTGATCAAGGTCGGCGCTGCGACCGAAGTCGAAATGAAGGAAAAGAAGGCGCGCGTGGAAGATGCATTGCACGCAACTCGTGCTGCGGTTGAAGAAGGTATCGTACCTGGCGGCGGCGTTGCTCTGTTGCGTGCCAAGGCAGCGGTTGCCGGTCTCAAGGGCATCAACCATGACCAGGACGCCGGCATCACGATCGTGCTGCGTGCGATGGAATCGCCTATCCGCGCCATCACCCTGAACGCAGGCGATGAGCCTTCGGTCGTGGTGAACAAGGTGCTGGAAGGCAAGGGCAGCTTCGGCTACAACGCGGCGACAGGCGAGTATGGCGACATGCTGGCAATGGGCGTAGTCGATCCGACCAAGGTGACACGCGTTGCATTGCAAAATGCGGCCTCTATCGCCGGTCTGATGTTGACAACGGCCTGCATGGTTGCTGAATTGCCGGAAGACAAGCCGGCTGCTGGCGGCATGGGTGGCGGAATGGGCGGTATGGAAGGCATGATGTAAATAATCAATCGTTGTTGGATTGATCTCGCAAACCCCGCTCCGGCGGGGTTTGTCATTTGTATTGCTGTTCTCGGTAAAGTAGGTATAATGCGCGGCTCTCAAGCTTGAAAGCGTTGTTTTCAGGTCTTTGCAGAGTGTTAAAAATGGCCTGGTAGCTCAGTCGGTAGAGCAGAGGATTGAAAATCCTTGTGTCGGTGGTTCGATTCCGCCCCGGGCCACCAAATAAATAAAAGGCTTGCAGCGATGCGAGCCTTTTTGCTTTGTGGTGTAAACGAAATGATTCAGACTTCAGAAGAAATCCGTACCGGCGACACACCGGTCAGCGCAGAGGGAATCGTGCGCGAGGTGAAACGCCGCCGCACCTTTGCGATTATCTCGCACCCGGATGCGGGTAAGACCACGCTGACCGAAAAACTGTTGCTGTTCGGCGGTGCGATCCAGATGGCAGGGACGGTAAAGGCGAGGAAGAGCGGACGCCATGCCACGTCCGACTGGCTGGAAATCGAGAAGCAGCGCGGCATTTCCGTGGCAAGTTCGGTGATGCAGTTCACCTTCGATGATTGCGTGATCAATCTGCTCGACACGCCGGGTCACCAGGATTTTTCGGAAGATACCTACCGCGTGCTGACCGCAGTGGATGCGGCGGTGATGGTGGTGGATGCGGCCAAGGGCGTCGAGGAACAAACCATCAAGTTGCTGGAAGTGTGCCGTTTGCGCAATACGCCCATCATCACCTTCATCAACAAGATGGATCGCGAAGTGCGCGAACCGCTGGAAGTGCTGGACGAAATCGAGTCTGTCCTGAAAATCAAGTGCGCGCCGGTGACCTGGCCGATCGGCATGGGCAAGCGCTTTCAGGGTGTGTATCACCTGTTGAACGATCAGGTGTTGCGATTCCTGCCGGGTGAGGCCAAGGCGGGGCAGGAAGTCGAGACCTTGCAGGGTGCAGAGATCGATCAGCTGGCTTCGCAGTGCCCGTCCGAGATGCAGACCATGCGCGATGAAACCGAGCTGGTGATGGGGGCGGGTGCGTCGTTTGATTTGCAGGAGTTTTTGCGCGGCCAGCAAACGCCGGTGTTTTTCGGTTCAGGCGTGAATAATTTCGGCGTGCGTGAAATATTGCGCGCGCTGGTGGACTGGGCGCCTGCGCCCTTGCCGCGTGCCACCGATGTGCGCATGGTGCAACCGACAGAATCCGCCTTTACCGGTTTCGTGTTCAAGATTCAGGCCAACATGGATCCGAATCACCGCGACCGCATCGCTTTCATGCGCGTCTGTTCGGGGCGTTATACCTCGGGGATGAAGGTCAAACACCGCCGTACCGGTAAGGAAATGAAGCTGGCCAACGCGGTGACCTTCATGGCGAATGAGCGCACGCGTATGGATGAGGCTTATGCGGGCGATATTATCGGCGTTCACAATCACGGACAGTTACAGATTGGCGACGTGCTCACCGAAGGCGAAGCGCTCACTTTCAAGGGTATTCCTTACTTTGCCCCTGAGCTGTTCAGTCGGGCGCGGCTGCGCGACCCGATGAAGGCCAAGCAATTGCAAAAGGGCTTGCGCCAGTTGGGTGAAGAGGGTGCGGTTCAGGTTTTTGAACCATTGACAGACACCAGCAATCCGCTGATCGGTGCGGTCGGGCAGTTGCAGTTCGAGGTGGTTGAGCATCGCTTAAAAGCCGAGTACGGCGTGGATGCGGTGTTCGAACGCGCCGGCATACACACTGCGCGTTGGGTGACTTGTCCGGATGCGGCTCATCTGGCTGAGTTCGTCAAGGCTAACCAGAGCCGCCTGGCAAAAGACGTGGACGGCAACTACGCCTATCTCGCGGACAGCGGGGTAAACCTGCGTCTGGCACAGGAGCGCTGGCCCAAGGTACAGTTTCATGCAACCCGTGAGCACGGTCAGCAACTGAGCTGAGCATCAGCCACGGTCCCTACTTGAGGATATGTAATTTGACTGTAATAAGCTTACGGTATCGTTGATCCGCTATATTTACCCGGATTGTCCCTGTGTTAACGTGAAAGAATTCAGATTTTGGGCGTGCAGGAAGCTGGCTATTGAAAGCCATTAAATTTGAAAGTACGCTGATCAGACTGGATTCGGAATGAAACCGAACTCTCTGAGTTTTTTGATCCAG
>JAJXTL010000128.1 GCA_021783855.1 Pseudomonadota bacterium | reverse complement strand
GGGCATGCGCGGGTCGTCCCAGCCGGAAACCTTCTGTTCATTCACCAGTTGCAGCAATTTGCGCTTGCTGGTGATCGTGTAATGCAATTCGAGACGCGAAAACTCGTACTGGCGCGGATGACAAGGGATGGTGATGTTGTCCAGCACCCAGTCGTAGAGCGGACGGTGATCCTCGAACTCCAGCGTACAGATGGAATGCGTGATGCCTTCGAGCGCATCGGAGATGCAATGCGTATAGTCATACATCGGATAGATGCACCACGCGTCACCGGTGCGGATGTGATGAGCGCGGCGAATGCGGTAAATGGCAGGATCGCGCAGGTTGATATTGGGGGACGCCATGTCTATTTTGGCGCGCAGCACGCGTGCGCCATCGGCGAACTCGCCTGCCCGCATGCGTGCAAACAGATCGAGATTTTCGGCAACAGAACGGTCGCGATACGGGCTGTTTTTGCCCGCCTGAGTCAGCGTGCCGCGATATTCGCGCATCTGCTCGGCGCTCAAATCGTCCACATAGGCCAGCCCTTTGTCGATCAGTTCGACGGCAAAACTATAGAGTTGTTCGAAATAATCCGACGCCCAGCGCACCTCGCCATCCCACTGAAAACCCAGCCAGCGCACGTCATCCTGGATGGACTGTGCGTACTCATTGCTTTCCTTCTCAGGGTTGGTATCGTCGAAGCGCAGGTTGCACTTGCCCCGATAATCCTCTGCCAGCCCGAAATTCAGGCAGATGGATTTGGCGTGCCCGACATGCAGATAGCCGTTGGGCTCAGGCGGAAAACGCGTGACAATGCTGCTGTGTTTTCCCGAGGCTAAATCCGCATCGATGATGGTACGGATAAAGTTTGAAATCGTTGTCGGCATGTTCACCGTGCTCATACTGGGCTTTCTTGTATCTTGATTGAATAATTTGGTTAACGAACGCTTGCGCGAAATTCTATATTTATGCGGCAATTTTACCCGAAAACAGGCTCGCCATCCCCGTCAGAATGTGGAATATGTATTAACCTTGTGAAAACACGCCGGTTATTTGGTAGAATCTGCGACTAGCTATATTTGCGCCTGACATGGCGCACCCACAGGATATGAATTACCGATGAATATATTGAATCGTATCAGCACAGCTCGTTGTCATCTTTCCGCCGCAATGCTGATCGGCACCTTGTTGTTGAGTACCGGTGCAGGCGCCGATGAACTGCAAGATGCCACCCAGTTGTTCAAGCAAGGCCAGCAAACTCAGGCATTGAACAAGGTAAACAATTACCTGGCCAACAAACCCAAAGACGCGCAGGGGCGTTTTCTCAAAGGCCTGATTTTTACCGAACAGAACAAGACCGCAGACGCCATCAAGATTTTTTCGGATTTGACCCAGGACTATCCGGAATTGCCTGAACCGTACAATAACTTAGCCGTGCTCTATGCCAGCCAGGGGCAGTACGACAAGGCTAAATCCGCGCTGGAAATGGCGATACGCACGCATCCGAGCTATGCGACCGCACATGAGAACCTGGGCGACATTTACGCAAAAATGGCCAGCCAGGCCTACGACCGCGCCTTGCAACTGGACAGCAGCAATACCACGACGCAGACCAAACTGGCGATGATACAGGACCTGTTCTCCGACAAGCCGTACAACAAAACCGGTGCGCAGCGCAGTCCTGTAACCAGGCCAGCAGTTGAAGCCGCCAGGCCTGTCATAGCACAGACAACCGCCAGAGCACCGGTTGTGGCACTCGCAGCGACACCGGCCAAAACAGCGACAACGATCAAGCCGCCTGTAAAAGCGGAACCCGAAGCCCCTTCGGCAGCAGACCAGGCTGTGCAGGACACCGTTGAAGGCTGGGCTGCCGCCTGGTCATCCAAAAACGTCAAGAAATACCTGTCGTATTATGCAGCCGACTTCAAAACACCGGATGGCGAGAGTCGCGCGTCCTGGGCGAACAACCGCCGCGACCGCATCAACAGACCGAAGCACATCGAAGTCAAGTTAAGCCACGTAGCGGTGGACTTCACCGACAACACCCATGCAACCGTCAGGTTTCACCAGAACTACCTCGCCAGCAACTTCAAGGCGGCTGGCGGCAAAACCCTCCTGATGGTTAAATCCGGCAGCAGCTGGTTCATACAGGAAGAACGTGCCAATTGATGCGCCTACTCGCACTCACGCTATGCAGCTTACTGATCGGCACGGCAAACGCCGCGCCCGACTCGCGCGCCACGGAAGAGCGGCTGGCTAAAAGCCTGCTGGACATCAAGAACAACCGGCTGGATATTGCGATGAACGAGGTGGACAGCCTGCTACGCGTCAACCCGAACTACAAACTGGCGCAACTGGTCAGGGGCGATTTACTGATGGCCAAGGCGGGAGCGATCTCCAGCTTCGGCAGCGCATCCCACGCATCGGGCGACAAAATTCAGGATCTGCGCGATGAAGCACGCGTGCGCCTTCAGCGCGCACAGGCACAGCCGCAAACCCGGCACGCCCCGCGCTACCTGTGGAAGCTGAACGAACAACAAAAATATGCACTGGTCGTGGATACCAGCCGTTCCACGCTGTACGTATACGAAAACGTCAACGGCGAACCCCGCTATGTAGCGGATTTTTATGTCACGATCGGTAAGCTGGGCACCGAAAAAGTCTCATCGGGCGACCAGCGCACCCCGATAGGCGTGTATTTCATCAGGGCAAATCTCCCCAAAAAGCAGTTATCCGACATGTATGGCAGCGGCGCATTTCCGCTCAGTTATCCGAATGAGTGGGACAGAAAGAACGGGCGCACCGGCAGCGGCATCTGGCTGCACGGCACGCCCAGCGACACCTACAGCCGTCCGCCGCGTGCCAGCAACGGCTGCGTGGTGTTAGGCAACGATGACCTGAACAAGCTCGCACCATATTTGCAGGTTGGCATCACGCCGGTCATCATTACCAACAAGATGGCCTGGGACAGCAAGGAGGATGATGCCGATCGCACCGCGTTGCTGCATGAAATCGAACTCTGGCGCCGCGATTGGGCGAGTCTGGACACCGATGCTTACCTGAAGCATTACGCGCACAATTTTTCCAGCGAAAATACCAATTACGCTGCGTGGGTAAAACAAAAGCAGACCGTCAATGCCGGCAAGTCCTGGATCAAGGTCAGTCTCGCCGATTTGAGCCTGTTCACTTATCCCGACCAGCCCAACATGGTGGTGGTCGATTTCGAGCAGGACTACAGCAGCAGCAACTTATCCAATCGCATGAAGAAGCGTCAATACTGGGTCAAACTAAACAATCGCTGGCAAATCGTTTATGAAGGTGGCGCATGACAAAATTTTATACCTCGTTGCTCGCCGTGTTTTTATGCTGTGCGATGCAATCCTCCTATTCTTTAACTCTAGGCAAAAAAACCATGGTCAAACTGCACACCAATTTCGGCGACATCACCCTGCAACTGGACGCTGAAAAAGCCCCTGTCACGGTCAAAAATTTTCTGGAATACGTAAATTCCGGCTTTTACGATAACACCACTTTCCACCGCGTCATCGACGGTTTCATGATTCAGGGCGGCGGCTTCGAGCCCGGCATGAAGCAGAAGAAAACCCTGGCGCCGATTCAGAACGAGGCAGCCAACGGCCTGAAGAACGACAAATACACCATTGCAATGGCGCGCACCAGCGATCCTCAATCGGCTACCGCGCAGTTTTTCATCAATGTGAAAGACAACAGCTTCCTGAATTACACCTCGCCCGACTCGCAGGGCTACGGCTATTGCGTCTTCGGCAAAGTCATCGAAGGCATGGATGTCGTGGACGCCATCAAAAAGGTCAAAACCGGCAGCCAGGATGTACCGCGCGAAGACGTAATCATCACCAAGGCTGAAGTCGTACAAAAGTAGGGATGAGGATTGATGACTGAGGATTGAGGATTGAGGAAAAACCACCACACGGCTCGATCCTCCATCCTCGATCCACAATCCTGATGTCTCATACCTTATTCATCTCCGACCTGCACCTGAGTGCCGAGCATCCTCACACGATGGCAGCATTTGAACGTTTCATCGCAAAAAACACTCCGAAGGACTGTCCTGAGCCCAGTCGTAGGGCCGAAGCACTTTATATCCTGGGCGACCTGTTCGAGTACTGGGCTGGCGACGATGATCTCGATGATCCGCTCCACCAGCGGGTAATCAACGCTTTGCGCAGTTTGACTTCAACTCGTGTCTATCTGATGCACGGCAACCGCGATCTGTTGATGGGGCAAACACTGGCACAGGCTTGCAATGCTGAGTTGCTGACCGATCCTGTCCTGATTGATTTATACGGCATCCCTACGCTGCTCACCCACGGCGACACGCTGTGCACTGACGACGTCGAGTATCAGCGTTTCCGGAAACAAGTCCATTCAACTGATTTCAAAAAAGAATTTCTTGCAAAACCGCTGTCCGAACGCAAGGCATATATCGAACAGTTGCGCATGCGCAGCGAGCTTGAAAAACAGGACAAGAGCAGCGCCATCATGGACGTGAACGACGATGCAGTCGCCCTGCTGCTGCGTCACTACCACTACCCCCGCCTGATCCACGGTCACACCCACCGACCCTGCCGCCATGAGCATCTGGTGGACGGGCATCTTTGCGAACGCTGGGTACTGGGTGACTGGGACACACAGGCCAATGCGCTTTACGTCGATACTTCTGGCGCAAGATGGGAAACATTTCCAAGCTGATTTCCGAAAACCCATTTTCAGCTTTTTATCTGACTGAGTTTTGAGCAGGTATCCGGAAACTGAGTCTCGCCTGCGGCTACTTCAGCCAGAGATCAATGTCAAAGCCATAGAGTTGCAAAGTGCAGACGCTCACCATCCCTCCATAATCAAAAAGAATAACTGCTTTTAACCCGTTTCGCTCGCTACGCGTCTTGCGACAGCATGAATACCCTCATCATTCCAGCAAAGCCGAACAGTAGGATTGTGACTCAGGGAAACGAGTAACGCAGAAAAAGGTGGCTGCCGCCGCGCCTCAGGTCGACCAAAGTTCCCCATACAGGATTGCGCGGCGCGAACATTTGCCCCATAACGAGGCTGTACTGGCGATCGTCAATTTGACGACCGGCAATCTGCGGCGCGAGGGTCAGGAACTGTTCGTCGAGGATTCCCTCCGCATAGAAATCGCCCAGCAACTGCGGCCCGCCCTCGACGAGAATCAGCTTGCCGGCATTCACACGGCGTACCTGGTTGATGATGGAACTAGCGCGCATGACGCCAACGCTGCGCACCGCGCGAATTTCAACCGTAGCGGAAGCTTTATGTTTGCGCAACTGCTTGGCACCGGCGGTCGTCGTTACGATCAGCACCGGGACCTTGCCGGAAGCGAATACGGGCAAGTCCAGATCGACCTGCCCGCTGCCGCTGACGATCACGTTCAGAGGCGGTTCGTGTTTGCCCAGCGCCGTGCGCAACTGGCGATATTCGTCCGCGAGCTCCGGGAAAACGTCTTCGGCTGTCCAGATGTGATGCCGGTCGGCGCCCAGCGTGCCTGCACCGATGATTACCACGTCGGCAACGGCGCGCAACAGACCCATCACCATGCGATCCTGAACGCTGAACCCGCTGATGTCGCTGCCGCTCGCATGTCCCTTCACATTGAGCGAAACAACGCCGTCCAGTGTGGTCACAAAATTGCTGATGATGTGCGGACGCGCACCTTCATTCGGCATGCGCAGACTGCCGTAAAGATGCGCCAGCCTGGCAGGCAGCGGCAGCGCCAAACCGCCTTTCAATTCTAAAAGCGTATCGAGAGGTGCGAGGGGAGCGAGCGGTGCGGGGTTGCGTCGGGACATTGTGTCATTCCTGTACGAAATTGGAGGTTATGCCAGCGTCCTGACGGATTTTTTCCGTTCCCACTGGCGCGTCTTTAACGCATCTTTGCCGTTGGCATCCACACGCCCGCGTCTCTTCCGACATGCGCACTTTTCAAAAGCGTCTGACCATCTTAGTCGACGGTGATGGCCTTCAAGGTGAACTCCACCGGCGATCTGGTGTAGCTCGCCACCGGCAGCCAGTTGTGAGTCTCCGTATGGTGCCAAGCCTTTTTCCTGTTTGCGTTTTCCCGGAATTTTTCTCTGCAGTCTTGTTTTTGCTCATGATTGATCTCCTTGGTGGGTAATACCGACCTGTTGGCTATTGTCGTGACTGACACATAAACAGTTTTCATCACACGATTGCTGGTAAATTGCGCCAGATCAGGTAGTTTGCTTTTTTTCGACCAGGGATAATTATTAAAACCAAATGGGCTTCATAAGCGATAAACTCTAAGCGGGCAGAGCAAATATTTCCGTGCGGTGGCGTACATTAATATCTGACATCTACACTCACAACTATTTCAAATACGAACAAAAAACGCTGTTTTTTGAGCATATGCATCAACTAGCAGACTGTCGGACTTCAATTTTTACTCTATGCAACCTATTGATTTTTAACAACTAAATATTTGCTTAATTTATACGAACATTAATGGAATCAATGAGTTACAAGACAAGTCCGACAGGCTCCTAGGCCCCTGAGTAAAGATTAAGTTTAAACTGTACAGGGCCCATTAGTAGCGCATATATAAGCTTTAATCCCAAGGTGGAGAGAAAAATGCAGCTGAATTTTTTATTAAAAGATGTTCAAGCCTATCCGTGGCTTAGTTTTTTATTCGTGACGGTTGGTGCTGTGGTAGTTGCGCTAATTGCTTATGTCACCATTTATGCTGTGTTGCGCCGATTCATGCGAGCCAACTCAACGGCGATTATTATAGTGAATTACACGGCACAACCGGCCAAGCTGGTACTGCCCTTGCTCGCCTTGAAACTAACTCTGCCTGAAACGCAAGAGGGCTTGCGCCACAATGTTATTTTCAGCGAATTTGTAACGATTTTACTGACACTGTCGCTCACTTGGCTGGTCATGCGTATCATTGCCGGGGTGGAAGAAGCCCTGGTGCGGCTCAACCCAACTGATTCCAGCGACAATATCCATGCGCGGCATATACAAACCCAAGCACGGGTCTTGGCACGCACAGTCATGTTTTTTGTCCTGTTGATCGGACTGGCGTCGACACTTATGGTATTACCTGGCATGCAACAGATTGGCGGCAGTCTGTTAGCGTCTGCCGGGGTGGCTGGTATTGCTGCGGGTATTGCTGCGCGTCCGGTGTTAGGCAATCTCATCGCCGGTTTGCAAATTGCGCTTACGCAACCGATCCGGCTCGACGACGTGGTCATCATAGAAAACGAGTGGGGCCGTATCGAAGAGATTACCTCGACCTATGTGGTGGTCAAAATATGGGATGAGCGGCGACTGATCGTACCGTTGCAATGGATCATTGAAAACCCGTTTCAAAATTGGACAAGAAGCACTTCGCACCTGCTCGGTACTGTGTTTTTGTGGCTTGACTACCGTTTACCATTGGCGCCACTGCGAGAAGAGTTGTTGCGCGTGTGCAAGTCAGCGCCAGAATGGGATCAGCGCGTCTCAATGATCCAGGTTGTCGACAGTAACGAACACGCGATGCAAATTCGGGTATTGATCAGTGCTGGAGATGCGTCTCGCAGATGGGATTTGTGTTGTCGCGTGCGCGAGGCAATGATCGATTTTGTTCAACGCGAGTATCCGCAATACTTGCCACGCGTACGTGCCGAGATTAGCCATGGAGAACGACTCACAGCATCGACCGAGCCCTCACCTCCGCCGCCCCGTGCAGGTTTAGGCGACTCAACCGCAATCAAGCAACCACCGAGTTCCGAAGTGCCAACTAGCAGTTAACTAAATAACCAGTCAAGTATTTTTAAGCATGAGGAACAAGCATGACTGAACGTGAAATCATATCCGGCAGAAGCGGGCTCAATCTCGAGTAGCGCACGCTGATACATCTATTTACCTTGGCATGCCGGTTTTACCGCTCTTGCGACAATTGATATTTCTCCGGCAGCAAATTGATGATTTCTCTTTGCACCAGAATGTTATGCTCTTCATACAGAGCGTAGCCGCATAAAGACAGTACTTCGCCAAAACTCTCCAGAATTTTTTCGCCCTGCCACACCCAATCGACAGGCAAGCAGACACCGAGATCGCTCTCAGTTGGATAGTCTGACAGCACAACACCTATGGCTTTAATATGCAGGCTGGATTTTGGCTTGCAGTGTTTGATGAAAACGATGTCTTCGTTCTTGATGGCCGAAACGATATTGTGCAAGTCCGGTTTGTCTTCCGGCGAGCGCGGGAGGCATACAATATTCTTATCGAGAAAACCTTGCGCATCGTGTTCCTCAATTCCGAAAAATGCAGTCATCGTTCCCTCCGTTTCTGTCGATTATTATTCATCACCGAGAATCATGGCCCGGTCTGTTGCAGCCAGTCTAAAATTTGCCCGGATGAGCGCCATAAATTACCCACCAAGTGTCTGGTCCTGGTTTTTAAACCAATCGAGTGCATGTTCAAAATGTTGCGGTTCAAAATCCGGCCAATATTCATCCCTGACATAGAAATCCGCATAAACCGATTGCACCGGAAGAAAACCGCTCAATCGGCGGCCGCCTCCCCAACGTACAATCAAATCCAGA
>JAJXTL010000127.1 GCA_021783855.1 Pseudomonadota bacterium | reverse complement strand
GGCCGATCAGGTTGAGCAGGGTGGATTTCCCCGAACCGGACGGCCCCATGATGGAGACATAGTCGCCCGCCGCGATGTTCAAATCGATGTCGCGTAACGCGGACACCTGCTGATCGCCTACAGAGAAGCTGCGGCTGACTTTATCGAGTTGGATCATTCAAATATAGCTCCCGTTGAAGTATATTGCTTTGGATATTTCTATTCGGCGCAATAACGAATGTGCGCGCGTGCTGCTAAGAGGGTGTAACTGACGCATACATTTTAAACGTACCCCATACTTCAATCGAGATGATCGCCGATACGCCATCCTCTGGCGTAACGGCACGGTTGATAAGAATTCCAGGGCCTTTCATGTACTCTTTACCAAATTTAGCCAGCATCTCCATTATCTGGGTTGCGCCATCATCTTCAAGTGCATAGAAATTAATGGAATGTGTGGGTTCAATGTACTGGCTGTCTTCGATAAAGAATATTCCACGTACAATCTTCTCAGTGAAACGATGAAAACTACTTGCAGAAATCTTCAAGGCGACTCGAGTATCCTTCGGGCGACCCCAGCGTTCACCAAGCCCAGGATAAATTCCATCTTCTGGAATCTGGTCTCCATGAAGCATCTCTGCAAGAAGCTTATTCCGTCTAGCAGTTCGAATACGAGTCTCCTTCTGATTCGTAGCATAGCGCGCATCCATGCTCCTTAGTACCTTTTTGTAGATCCCAGAAGTGGCGGCAGCTTTGGGATCGACGCAACAGGCAAGGCGCATCAACAAATCTTGTTCGAGCTCACCATACTCCTTATTGCATTTATAGCAGGATGGAATTAGCCACTTGGAAATATTGTCAGGCGTTGTATCTGGATACCAACTCTTTGGAAACACATGATCCCAATTTCTAGGAACGTTGTCGGTCAAACAGTGTACGCATTTTCCGATAGGAGGAGGTTTTCGTTTCGCCATGTTAAAAAATCGATATAAGTTGCGATTTCATTGCGCCCTCTACTTGGCTTTTATGCCGGGACAGATCGGTCATAAAGTGTTTCCGGTGCAATGTCGATATTGTCAGGCCAGACGACGGTTCCATAATCGACTTTGGCCAGCGCGAACAAAGGGGAGTCCTTTAATCTCACAAACGGACGTTTATCCATGTAAGCTGACATATCAAAAACACGCTTCTCGCCGTTCTCGAATTCAAGTCGCAACAGGTAGCCGGGTTCAACTTCCACTTTGACCACGTCTAATAAAGCTTCCATGCCTGCCACCTTGTTGCAGTTCAGCTTGCGATGGTTCATTTAGCCATCTTGTCGATTTCGGGTTGCACTTTTACACCCGCCTTGACGCCGGTCTGATCCAGCGTCAGCACGATCCGGTCGCCCTCGACAAGCCCTGAGGTGATTTCAGTCTGCTCCCAGTTGGCAAGACCCGTGGTGACAGAGCGCTCTTCCAGTACGCCATCGGGCTTGTAGAGCAGCACGCGATGGCCTTCCAGCAGGGCCTGGGTCGGAATGCGCAACACGTTGTCGTGTGAACTGTGCACGATCTCCACATCCGCGCTGTAACCGACCAGCAGGTTCTCAGTGGTCGGCGGCTTGACGAAATCAACTTCGACTTCCACGGTGCGCGCCTGTTTTTCCAGTTCCAGCACATAGGGGGCGATGCGTTTGACGCGCCCGGCAAAGGATTTCCCCTTGAACGCGTCCAGCGTGATGCGGGCAGTCTGTCCCGCCTTGATGTTGGCCGCATCCACTTCGTCGATTGGCGCGCTGACGAACAGGCAGCTGTCGTCGATCAGATCGATGGCGGGAGGCGTCGGGATGCCGGGCGGGGAAGGCGTGGCATATTCGCCCAGCTCGCCGCTGATGTCGGCCACGATACCACCGAAAGGCGCTCTGAGCACCATGCGATCCAGCCCCGCATTGGCCGCCTGAATACGAGATTTGCTCTGCTCGATCTGACTGTGTGCGGCATCGCAGCCGGCGCGCGCCACACGGGCGGCCGAAGTCTTCTGATCCATGCCTTCAATTGAAATAAACCCCTTAGCCTGCAACTGGCTCGCCCGACTTGCTTCCTGTTCGGCAAGATCCGCCTGCAGGCAGGCCTGTTTGGCCTGTGTCTGTGAGGTGATGAGCTGCTCCTGGGCAAGATTTTCCTGTGCCTGCAAGTCCTTGTCCCACAGTTCCAGCAGAATCTGCCCGGTCTTGACCCGTTCGCCTTTTTTGACCAGCAGATGCGATATCTGGCCGCCGGACGGTGCGGACAGCTTGGCGCGGCGACAGGCTTTGACCGTCCCCGCGCGCGTGTTGTTCACCGTCGCCTCAACCTGTCCGCGCCCGACTTTGATCAGCTGTACGCGGGGCAGAGGGGGGCGGGTGAAATACCAGCCCGCGATAATCAGCAACGCCACGGCGAGCAAATAGGGGAGAATTTTGAGGAAGGAATTGCGTCGTTGAGAAACGGCCATGTGGTTTCCTCAAATGAATGGTGCCGAAGATAGGAATCGAACCTACGACCTATTCGTTACGAGTGAATTGCTCTACCAACTGAGCTACTTCGGCGCAGCATGATTATAGTGGATAGCGTGTTACTCGCGCCAGCGATATTCCTCTACAGACATGGGTTGTGCACGGCCTTCGATTTCGCCCAGCAGCAGCTCTGCACTGGCTATCGACATGGTTACGCCGTAGCGGAAGTGTCCGCAGTTGGCAAACAGGTTGGTAAGGCGCGGATGCCGGGAGATGGTGGGGATATTGTCCGAGGAAGCGGGGCGCAGTCCCGCCCAGTGCCGCACCGGCGCAGGCCAAGCGGGGAACAGGCTATGCACGCGTTGCAGCAGGTTTTCACGCGCTTCGAGCGTGGTGGATTTGTCGAAACCGACATCCTCCAGCGTGCTGCCGACCAGTACATGACCGTCCCGGCGCGGGATGAAATACAGATTTTCCTGTAGCAGAATATTGGTAAACGACGGTGCGTCGAACTTGAACAACAGGATCTGGCCGCGTATCGGACGAATATCCAGGCCCATCGCGTGTTCGCCCAGCAGGGAGCGGCTCCAGGCCCCCGCCGTCATGATATACGCATCGGCACTCAAACTACCCTTTGATGTATGCAGCGAGCTGATGCTGTCGCCCTGTATTGAAAAATGCTGCGCCTCATGTTGTTCGAGGACCAAGCCACCCAGTATTTCCACATACCGGCGCAGCGCCTGTAACAGGCGCGGGTTGCGCACCTGAGCGATCTGCGGCAGAAATAATCCATCTCCCGACATGCCGGGTAGATGGTCATTGAGCGCCACATGCTGCAAGGGTATTTCGTGCGCCGCACACCATGTCGTTGCGAGTTCGTCATTAAACGGGGGTAACAGCAGCATGCCGCACTGCTGGTATTCGGGGTCTATGCCGGTGGCGGCGTGCAGCATGGCGGCTGCTTCCCCGAACATGCCCATGCTGCGCTGGGTCAGGCGGGTGACGGGCACCGGATAGTCCCATGAACACAGCGGCGAGAGAATGCCGCCGCCTGCCCAGGAAGCTTCGCTGCCTGTTGTGCCGCGTTCCACCAGCGTGACTTTATAGCCTGCCTGAAGTAAGGCGATGGCGCTGGTCATGCCGATTGCGCCGCCTCCGATGATCAGAAAATCAGGCCGCATCGATTATCGCAAAACTCGCGTAGCGATACGTTTGCCTCCTCGCCCGCATGCGGGAGAGGATTGAGGAGAGGGACGGGCATGTGATATTTTTGCCATGCCCGTCAAACTTGCAGAGCCTTGGGCAGCGGAAACGTCACGTTTTCGGTGATGCCCTGCAATTCTGTGATCTGCTGCGCGCCAAACTGTTGCAATCTTTCAATCACGCCCTGTACCAGCACTTCCGGGGCGGATGCGCCTGCCGAAACGCCGACCTTGTTTTTGCCTGCAAACCAGGCGGCTTGCAAGCCGTCGGCGTCATCCACCAGATAGGCCGGCACGCCGACGTTCGCCGCGACTTCACGAAGGCGGTTGGAGTTTGAGCTGTTCGGCGAGCCGACCACGACCACCGCATCGCATTTTGTAACCAGCAGCTTGACGGCATCCTGGCGGTTCTGCGTGGCATAGCAGATGTCGTCCTTCTTGGGGCCGGTGATAAACGGAAAGCGGGTTTTCAGGGCGGCGATGATGTTGCTGGCGTCGTCCACCGACAGCGTGGTCTGGGTGACGTAAGCCAGGTTGTGTTCGTCGCGCACCTTGAGGCAGGCGACCTGCTCCGGCGATTCCACCAGATACATGCCATCCTCCACCTGTCCCATGGTGCCTTCCACTTCGGGATGACCCTTGTGGCCGATCATGATGATTTCCTTGTTCTGGCTGTGCTGACGTGACACCTCGATATGCACCTTGGTGACCAGCGGGCAGGTCGCATCGAACACGGTCAGTCCGCGCGCCTCAGCATCGCGGCGCACCGCCTGCGATACGCCATGGGCACTGAAAATCAGGATGCTGCCGGTGGGTACATCGTCCAGCTCTTCGATAAAAACCGCGCCCTTGGCGCGCAGGCCGTCTACCACGAATTTGTTGTGTACCACTTCATGACGCACATAGATAGGCGCACCGTGCAGGCTGAGCGCGCGTTCCACAATCTCGATGGCGCGATCCACCCCTGCACAGAAACCGCGCGGATTAGCTAACAGCAGGTCCATGTTTTTTCTCCATAAAACTTTCCCATATCAGCAGTCCTGCGCCGCAGGTGATCGCGGAATCGGCCAGATTGAAGGCAGGGAAATAGTGCTCATGCCAGTGGAACAGCAGGAAGTCGATCACATAGCCGTAGTTGATGCGGTCTATCAGATTGCCGAGTGCGCCGCCCAGAATCAGACTCAGCGCCAGCGCAAAGATCATTTGAGCGGCATGTTTGCGCAATACCCAGATGATGGAAACGGAGGCGATGACGGCAATGGCGGTGAATAGCCAGCGCTGCATGCCGCCTGCGTCGCTCAAGAAACTGAACGCAGCCCCCGTGTTATGCATCAGCGCCAGATCGAATATGCTGAGTACTGCAAGGCTGTTATGACTTGAGAAATAATTGACAATCAAAAACTTGCTTGCCTGGTCGAGGGCGATGACCAGCGCGGAAAGGGTTAGCCAGCGACTAAGCATAAGTACGCTCCTCACCGCAGCCATATAAGTTGCTCACGCAACGACCGCACAGGGTTGCATGTTGCTCGTCGGCACCCACGTCTTCGCGGTAATGCCAGCAGCGTTCGCATTTGTCGTGCAGGCTGGCCGACACATCGATATGCGGCTCATCGATTGCGCGATGCACGCTGGCGCGCGAAGTGATGAACACCAGGCGCAGATCGTCCCCCAGACTGGCCAGCACATCGTACTCCTCACCGCTTGCGAACACATCCACCTCGGCGGCGAGCGCGGAACCGATCAGGCCGGCGGAGCGTGCTTCTTCGAGTTGCTTGTTGACACGGTCGCGCCAGGCTTCGACGATCAGCCAGTCGCTGATTGCAATTTTTCCTGCATCCGGCAGTTCGTGCCACACGCCTTCGAATACACTCGTGTTCTCATTAGCGAGGATCGTCCAGGCTTCTTCTCCGGTAAAACTCAGGATGGGCGCGATCAATCGGGTCAGTGCGTGGGTAATATGATACAGCGCATTCTGAGCCGCGCGGCGTGCGCGCGAGTTTTCAGCTGCGGTGTACAGGCGGTCTTTCAAAATATCCAGATAGAAACTGCCCAGCGTCTCGGAACAGAATCCCAATATTTTTTGCACCGCCAGATGGAACTCGTAGTGATCGTAATCGGCGCGCACTTCGGTTTGCAGTTTTTGAGTCAAAAACAACGCGTAACGGTCGATTTCCAGCCACTGATCGACGGGCAGTGCATCGCGCGTCGGATCGAAATCGGAGATGTTGGCCAGCAGGAATTTCATCGTGTTGCGGATGCGGCGATAGCTCTCCACCACGCGCTTCAAAATTTCATCCGAGATGGTCAGCTCACCCGAATAGTCTGTGGAAGCCGTCCACAGACGCAGGATGTCCGCGCCCAGCGTGTCGAATATCTTCTGCGGCGCAATCACGTTGCCCTTTGATTTGGACATTTTGTGACCGTTGCCGTCCACCACGAAACCGTGCGTGAGCAGGGCATTGTAGGGTGCGCGGCCATTGATCGCGCAGCCGGTCAGCAAGGAGGACTGGAACCAGCCACGATGCTGGTCCGAGCCTTCCAGATACAGATCTGCCGGGGAGTGCAGTTCGCTGCGTTTTTGCAAAACCGAGGCGTGGGTGACGCCGGAGTCGAACCAGACATCCAGCGTGTGCGTGAGTTTTTTGTAATGTTCGGCATCCGCACCCAGTAAATCCACCGAATTCAGACTGAACCAGGCTTCGATGCCGTACTGTTCGACACGCAGGGCGACCTGTTCCAGCAGTTCGGGCGTACGAGGGTGCAGCTCGCCGGTTTCATTGTGCACAAAAAACGGCATCGGTACGCCCCAGTTGCGCTGGCGCGATACGCACCAGTCCGGACGGTTTTTGATCATCGATTCAAGGCGCGCGCGGCCCCATGAAGGGAAGAAAGCGGTCTGGGCTACGGCTTCGTTTGCCAGATCGCGCAGGGTTTTTCCCTCTCCCGCAAGCGGGCGAGGGTGACCAACGGCTGGGCGAGGGCTGGCCTGCTGGTTCATGCCGATGAACCATTGCGGGGTGGAGCGGAAGATAATCGGTGTCTTGTGTCGCCAGCAATGCGGATAGCTGTGCTGCACTTTTTTCAGACAAAGCAGATGCCCGGAAGCTTCCAGCGCCTGCAATACGATGTCGTTGCCTTTCCAGACGAATACGCCCGCCAGCGCAACTTCTCCCACGGGTGGTACGCTGGCGAGAAATTTGCCGTCATCGCCTACCGGGTTGTCGGTGGACAGATTATACTTTTGGCCGACGAAGTAATCGTCCAGGCCGTGCGCCGGCGCGGTATGCACCAGACCGGTACCGGCTTCCAGTGTGACATGATCGCCGCAGATGATGGGCACAATGCGATCCTGAAACGGGTGTTGCAAGGGCAGCATGTCGAGCGCCGCGCCGCGACAGGTGCCGACCGCCACACCTTCCAGTTGGTAGCGCTCAAGGCAACTGCTCATCAGTTCTGAGGCGATCAGCAGATAGCCCTTTTCGGTCTTGATCAGCGTGTATTCAAAATCGGGGTGTACGCTCACTGCCTGATTGGCTGGCAGGGTCCAGGGTGTGGTGGTCCAGATCACCACAGATGCTTTCGCCGATCCGGGCAGCGAGATGCCGAAGGCGCGGCCAAGTCCGACATGGTCTTTCACCTCGAACGCCACGTCGATTGCGCTGGAGGTCTTGTCTTCGTATTCCACTTCGGCTTCGGCCAGCGCCGACTGGCAATCCAGACACCAGTTGACCGGCTTGTAGCCCTGATACAGATAGCCGTGTTGATGAATAGTGCCCAGCGCGCGGATGATTTCGGCCTCGGTCTTGAAATCCATGGTGAGATAAGGCTGATCCCAGTCGCCCAGCACGCCTAACCGGATGAAATCCTTCTTCTGGCGTTCGACCTGTTCGCGCGCGTAGCTGCGGCACAGTTCGCGGAACTCTCCGGGGGGAATCGCCTTGCCGTGTTTCTTTTCCACCTGCAACTCGATAGGCAGGCCGTGGCAATCCCAGCCCGGCACGTAAGGCGCATCGAACCCTGACAATGTCTTGCCCTTGATGATGATGTCCTTGAGGATTTTGTTCACCGCATGGCCGATGTGGATGTCGCCGTTGGCATAAGGCGGGCCGTCGTGCAGGATGAATTTGGGCAGTCCCAGCTTGGCTGCGCGTATCTTCTGGTAGCGTTGTTGTTCCTGCCAGCGGGTCAGCATTTGCGGCTCGCGTTTGGCCATGTCACCGCGCATCGGAAATACGGTGTCGGGCAGATTCAGGGTTTTTTTGTAATCATTCATGTTGTTCGAACCATTTTTTTGCATGTTCCACATCCAGTGCGATCTGCCGGGTCAAGGCGTCCAGATCGGGAAATTTCTCTTCATCGCGGCGTTTTTGCAAAAATTCCACGCGCAGCGTTTTTCCGTAAATATTTTGTTCAAATTCAAACAGATGAACTTCGAGAACCGGTTTTGCATCGTGTTTCAGGGTAGGGCGTATGCCGAGGCTCGCCACGCCGCGCAACACACCGAAGTCAGCCGCATGGACTTCGACCACGAAGATGCCGGACAGCGGCGGACGGTTGTGTTTCATCTGGATATTGGCAGTCGGATAACCCAGTTTTTTCCCCACACCGTCGCCGTGCACCACGCGCCCCGATATGCTGTAAGGCCGCCCCAGATAATCATGTGCGCGGCGCATCTGGCCTGCCGCCAGCGCTGCGCGTATCGCCGTGCTGGAAATTCGCACGCCGTCACTCTTGACCGTATGTACTGCCTGAACTGCAAAGCCCTGTTGCTCGGCGATTTTTTCCATCAGCGCAAAATCGCCGCTGCGTCCGCTGCCGAAGCGGAAGTCGTCGCCGATCAGCACATATTTCGCCCGCAGTTTTTCATGCAGGGCGTGGATGAAATACGCCGCGCTCATCTGGGCAAATTCGGTATTGAAACGGCAAACATACACGTAATCGATACCAAAACGTTCAAACAGCTCCAGTTTCTCTCGCAGGC
>JAJXTL010000126.1 GCA_021783855.1 Pseudomonadota bacterium | reverse complement strand
CTGTAAGGCATTGTAAAGATTGTAAGGGTCAATATCCAGACCCAGCAGCCTGGATACCGTTTCAGCCGCCGAGTTGGTGTGCAGCGTGGACAATACCAGATGTCCTGTCATTGAGGCTTCCAGCGCAATTTTTGCGGTTTCATCGTCGCGCATTTCGCCTATCATGATGACATCGGGATCTGCGCGCAGCAGGGATCGCAGCACGGTGGCAAAGGTCATGCCGATTTTGCTGTTGACCTGCACCTGGCAAAGATGCGTCTGCACGATTTCAACAGGGTCTTCCACAGTCCATATCTTGCGTTCCTTGATATTGAGTTCCTTCAGGACCGAATGCAGCGTGGTCGTTTTGCCGCTGCCTGTCGGTCCGCATACCAGAATCAGCCCGTATGGCCGTTGGAATATATCCCTGAAAACGTTCATATCCCGGCGAGTGAAGCCCAGTCCGCCCAGCGGCAGCGGTTCGCCTGAAGACAGGATGCGGATGGTGACAAACTCTACGCCGGGGGACGCAGGAATAGTCACGACCCGCAGATCAACCCTTCCGCCGTCGGGTAAACTGAAGGCAATCTTGCCATCTTGCGGGCGGCGCGTTTCCGAAATATCCATGCCGGACATAATCTTGATGCGGGAAACCACCGCTTTGTGATAAATGCGCGGAAACTCCTCGAAATCTTCCATATTTCCATCGCGTCTGAAGCGTACGCTGGAACCTTCAACGCCTTGAAACAACTCAATATGAATGTCCGAGGCAGTCTCCTGAATCGCATTGAGAATCATCTGATTAACCAGATTGGTAATAACGGAATCGTTCTCGGACACGTCCGTGCTGATGGTCTCTGCAAACGTCGGTTGTCCGGGAGGAAAATCCATGTCTCTCCTGGCCTGTATGCGAAACTCTTCCTTTGACGCACCGGTATGCTTAACGCTGAAACCATGCACATTGAGATGTTGACTGATTTCATTCGCTGGCGCAAACACAAGAGATATCTTCATGTCCGTCATGACCGTAAAAAATGACATATCCGCAAACAAAAAAGGATCTGCCACGGCCAGAAACAAGGTATCGTGATAACTGCCTATTGGTACGACCATCTTCTCTCGGGCCTTGGCGCGCGGGATGATCCTGGTAATTTCAGGCGGGATGTCGATGGACAATACATCCACTATCGGAATACCCGCCTGAACGAGCAGCGTGCGGAGCAGTTCATCCTGCTTGATTATTCCGACCCCGACCAGTATTTCGCCTAAAGACAGATTCTTGTATGCTGAATCTTTTTGCATAGCGAGTACAACGCTCAAGTTGTATTCATCGATAACGCCATAATGCAATAGAATTTCGCCAACTTGTTTGCCTTGCAACAGGTAAATATTCTCTCCCCTGTATTGCAATTCGGCAATTTTGGCCAATTCAGGCTGCGTGCGGATGACGGGCCAGTTTATCTGGTGTTTTCTGGCTGTATTTGCCAGTTTGTGATGAGCTATGTCGCTACTTGGTCTCATTTCGGTATGTCCCCATGTCCGATAAGCATGCAACGAACATTTAAAATAATCGTGCCTGGCACCGGTTGATTATAACGGCCAATTCTAAAGTCAAGATGGATTTTTAAGTAAGCGCCCATGCGCCGATATCGTGGCCTGCCAGATGAAAATCTGTAACACCCAGTGCTTCCACTGCATCGGCAACAATGCCTGCGACAAGCCCGGTATTGAAAACATCATGGCTTTGGCTCTCTGCCAGCCCCGGCAGATCGATCAGAATCACACGGTGTTGCTTTGCAATCACCGGGACTATCTTGCGCCACATGTGTGAAGACTGCGGCCATCCGTGCAGAAACACGACAGCAGAACCCGTGCCTGTGCTCTGGTATGCGATTGAGCGGCCTTTAACCGCGATGGTTTCGTATTCCAAAATCTGGTCTCCGCTGTCGTGGCTGAAGATTACGCCTTCGCCTTTTTGGCGCTGAGCCTGGCGTCAAATTTTTCCCTGTTGATAATGAATCGTTCATGCCGCCCCCGGGAGATCAGATCGATGCCGTCGTGGGCTTGTACGGCAAAGACGAGCTTCTTCCCTTCGACAGAGATCAATTCAACGCTTGCCGTAACCTCAAGACCTGGCGGCGTCGCCGCTTCGTGGCTGACATCGATGTGTGTTCCTACCGTTTGTTCATGCGGCCAGTCCAGATGGGGGGTGATTGCCTTGACGCAGGCCCATTCAAGGAGGCCGACCAGAAAACCGGTTGCAAAGACTTCCGGCAAGGATGCGAACTCATCCGATTCGGGATAGAGCGCCGGAACGGTCTTTGACAGGGGAACGATAAACTTGTGCTGGTATTTGATGCCGGGTTTTAACGTGTCCTTCATCGACTCCTCCTGTATCGTCAGCCGAAAATTCGCTACGCCTTGTTGGCGGCGATCTGCTGAAATAATTCAAGACGTCTTGCGTTGATCTTGCCATTGGCGACCGCGTCCAGCAGCGCACAGCCCGGCTCGTGCAGATGATGGCAGTCGCGGAAACGGCATAGCCCGAGGTAGGGCGAAAACTCGATGAATCCTTGCTCTATCCTGCCTAAGCTCAGGTGATGCAGACCGAACGCCTGTACGCCGGGGCAATCGATCAGACTGCTTTGCTCGTCCAGTGCGTACAGTTTTGCATGGGTGGTGGTGTGTTTGCCGGAATCGAGCACGGTGGAAATTTCACGCGTGGCGGCCAGCGCATCAGGCAACAGGGCGTTGATCAGGGTGGATTTGCCCATACCGGACTGGCCGACCAGCACGCTGGTGTGGCCTGCCAGATACGGGCGCAGCGCGGACGCATCCTGTTTTGCCGAAAGTTCCAGTACGGTGTAGCCGATGGCGCGGTAGGCGGCGAGTTGCTCTCGGGCGTAGGCAGCGGCTACGGCCAGATCACACTTGTTGAGCACGATCAGTACGGACAGGTTCTGGTCGAAGGCGGCAATCAGGCAGCGCGTCACCACCTCGTCGCTGAAGGACGGTTCGGCGGCGACCACGACGATGATCTGGCTGACGTTGGCCGCGATGAGTTTTTCGCGCCAGGCATCGGAACGGTGCAAAAGGGAAGTGCGTTGAAGAATATTTTCGATCACGCCCTGATTGTCGCCGCTACGCTGTATTTCGACCAGGTCGCCGCACACCACATCGCTTTTTTTGCCGCGAGTAAGACAGGGCAACAGGCTGTTGTCGGCCAGTCTCACCAGATACTGGCGACCGAAGGCCGCAACCACGCGCCCGTTTAAAGTGGAATTCGCGGAAGCGTTCAGGAATTGACAATTGCTTTTCTCGTTTGTCTCCTCTCCCTTCGGGAGAGGATTGAGGCGAGGGGCGTCCTGCTCCCTCTCACCCCGGGAGAGGGTTGGGGTGAGGGAAGAGTCCGTGGCAGGTTTTATTGTCAAGGATGAAAAGTCACAATAACCATCTTCGCTCAAGGCCTGAACAGCGCGTCAGCTTGCGCGGCGCAGTTGAAGTCTTTGATCGACAGGCCGCCGACGTCGTGGGTGCTGTAGTCGACGCGGCAACTGTTGTAGTTGACGGTAAGCTCCGGGTGATGATCCTCGCGGTGCGTCATCCAGGCCAGGGCGTTCACAAAAGCGATGGTCCGGTAATAGTTGTCGAATGAAAAAGTTTTGCTGATGTGATTATCCTGCAACTGCCAGCCTTTCAGCTGACTCAGTAAATCGTCGATTAGGGACTGCGACAGCAAGCCGTTGTCAGAGGTATCCATGGGTTATTTGAAGTTGTAATACTGGTTGAGATACGCGCCCAGATGCTGTTCCTCCTGCGCTGTCAGATTGACGCCGATATTGGCGCTGCACATTTTGAACTGTGTAAACATTTCGGCAGGATTGTGTACCTTGCGATCCGCGCGGGTGAAAATGCCGCTGCCGTCACCGCCGAACATCGCCGAATGACAGCTGTTGCACTTGTATTTGTCGAACAGCGTTTTTCCGGTTTTCGAGTCGCCGCCCGGGAAGGGGTTGGCCGTTGCGGTCGCAACGGCACATAGCATTATCAGGGCTGTGATCAGTTTCATGGTGTCCTCGTCAAGTGGCTTGCAGGTTGGCGATACGCACGGCCGCTGGCGGGTGCGAATCGTAAAATTTGGAATACAGGGGGTCTGGGGTCAGGGTTGCCGCATTGTCCTGATACAGTTTGACCAGTGCGTTCACCAGATCGCCGGCACGAGTCTGTTTTACGGCGTAAGCGTCCGCCTCGAATTCATGTTTGCGCGAATAGGCCGACATGACGGGACCGAGTAAAAAGCCCAGCACCGGCATCACCATGAACAGCAACAGCAGCGCTGTGGCGGTGTGAGCCTGCCCTGAGCTTGACGAAGGATTGACGCCCAGCCCCTGGTAGAACCAGCTGGTTTTCATCAGGAAATTCAGCAGCCATAAAAACCCCAGGCTCATGGCAAAAGTTGATGCAATGCGTTTCATCACATGGCGATGTTTGAAATGACCGAGTTCATGCGCCAGTACCGCCTCGACCTCTTCGATGTTTAAATGTTTCAGCAGCGTATCGAAGAACACGATGCGTTTGGTTTTGCCGAAGCCGGTGAAATAGGCGTTGCCATGTGCACTGCGACGGCTGCCGTCCATGACGAACAGGCCGCTGCTCGTGAATCCGCAACGGGCCAGCAAGGCTTCGATGCGGGTCTTGGTTGTGTCATCTTCAAGCGGGCTGAATTTGTTGAACAGCGGTGCGATGAAAGACGGATAAATAAATAAAATCAAAAGGTTAAAAATAACCCATACGCCCCATACATACAGCCACCAGTATTCGCCCATGCGAGCCATCAGCCACAAAACGCCAAAAAGCAGGGGCAGGCCCAGGACGGCGCCAACCAGCAGGCCTTTTGCCGCGTCTGCCAGATAGAGTCCAAAGGTCATGTTGTTGAAGCCGAAACGCGCCTCGATGCGGAAGGTGCGATACAGGTTGAACGGGGCTTCGAGCAGGCTGGATACCAGCAGCACGATGACGATGGTTGCCATGCCCTGCATCAGCGGCGAGGCGAACCAGCCCTGCGTCAGGTCGGTTATCTTTTGAATGCCGCCAGCCACGGTAAAGATAAGCAACAGCGCGGCATCGAACAGCATGCTCAGCATGGAGAAACGCGTCCTGGCGGAAGTGTAGTCCGCCGCCTTCTGGTGATTGGCGAGCGGGATTTGTTCGCGGAATACTTCAGGCACCTCGGCCCGGTGCGCGGCAATATACGCCAGATGACGACGTGCCAGCCAGAGTTTTGCGAGCGTGGTGAGCGCGAGCGTTGAGATGAAAATGAGCGTGAATAGCGAAGCTGACATAAAGGTTGTACGTTACGATGGTGTAGGTAAGTCCGGTTGTGACACAATACGCGTCTCAATGTTCAATAGCGCAAGCGATTATGGCACAAAATCAAAACTATCTTGTCTGGATCGACATGGAAATGACCGGGCTGAACCCGGATACCGACCGCATCATCGAAGTTGCGATCGTGGTGACCGACAACAATCTGGAAACGATCGCCGAAGCGCCGGTACTGGTGGTACATCAGCCGGACAGCGTGATGGACGGCATGGATAACTGGAACAAGTCCACGCACGGCAAGTCGGGCCTGATCGAGAGAGTCAAAGCATCGACCCTGGACGAGGCGACTGTCGAGGCGCAGATGGTTGCTTTCATGAAGGAGTATGTACCGGCCCGCACTTCCCCGATGTGCGGCAACTCGATCTGTCAGGACAGGCGCTTCATGGCGCGCTGGATGCCGGTATTCGAGGATTACTTCCATTACCGCAATCTGGATGTCAGCACGTTGAAAGAGCTGGTCAAGCGCTGGAAGCCCGAAGTGGCGCAAGGCATGAAGAAACACGGCAAACATGAAGCGCTGGCCGATATTTACGAATCCATCGCCGAGATGAGGCATTACCGTGAGCACTTCATCAAGCTGTAAGGTGTTCAACTACGAGGGGAGGGTGTCATGTATAAACGCATTCTGGTTCCGATAGACGGCAGCAGCACTTCCGACCGTGCATTGCAGGAAGCCATCAAGTTGATTGATGCGCAGCCTGCGCTACTGCGTCTGGTGCATGTGATCGACGATCTGCAATTTCTCAACGCCGAAGGTTATGTGGATTATGCTGAATTGCGCGAACTGACCCGAAAAATCGGCGAACGCGCGCTTTCCCGTGCAGAGGAAATCGTCCGGCAGGCCGATATTACGGTTGAAACCGCCTTGCTCGAAGCGAACGGGGAGCGCATCGCGCGCGTCCTGGATGCCGAAGCGCTGAGCTGGGCTGCCGATTTGATCGTGATCGGCACCCATGGTCGTTCAGGATTCAATCACCTGCTGTTCGGCAGCGTGGCCGAAGGCGTGGTGCGCGGCGCGTCCGTGCCGGTGCTGCTGGTGCGCAGCGAATAGCAGAAGAACGGGGGCGTGTTTTGAAAAGATGCATGTGCTGCTACAAATCTAGACCCGACCACATGATTGCAAGGTTTCAAAATCCATATGAGAATAATCATGACTAAGAATGTAAAACTTGTTGCCGTTGTAATTGCAGTCTTTTTCGGCGCCATTCTGACGATCATGAGTCGCTCCACAAAATCAGATGCGCATGCCTTTACAGCGGAGCATCCTTCACCTACTCAGGCTTTCAGATCGGTTTTTAACACTACCAATCAAGCCGGTGCGGTTGTGGCTGATGCTTCCCACATAGCTTCAATTTGGTTTTCAAAAGAACTATCTGATGGCGAAAACGATCTGTTTGTTGTGTTTGTTCAGGAGCAGGAGATAGACAGCTCAGGTAATCCGGTGGACTGTCATAGTTGCGGCGTATTAATCGATTCAATAACGTATGTACGTACGCAGGATGGATGGGCGTCTGCCAAGACACAAAAGCACTTGTCCGAGCTTGGTTCATGGGGTAAAGCACCCGAGGTAAGGGCGAAGAAGTACTCTTACTAACCCCTGGAAACGTGCTCTTACTAATACCGGAACGCTATAGCGGTCAAGGTACGACCGAAGAATTTTATGACCTAATTAATTACCATCAATCGACTTGGAAAGATGTCGGACGGTTACCGGTTGGTGGCGACAATTCTGGCTCTTATTGTTCAAAGAAAGGCGAGCCAGTAAGTGATGCAGGGGAGTGCTTTTCATTCACCAGTAAGGTAACAATTCAGAAAGGCAATTCGATTTCTTATCCGAACATCCTTGTCACAAAGTACGGTACAGACTTCGATGTTGCTACAGGAGTTGTAGTCCCTGCCAAGTCCGATCTCTTTTATTTCGATGGCACAAGATATATATCGCCGACCCAACAGAAAGAAGCTGCCGAACAAGCGAAAAGGGATGCTACGGCAGCTGACGCTCAAGAGGCGACTCCTTCTTTGTCAGGAGAAAGTGGGGTTCAGGCGTCAGAACAAATGCCGCAACAACAAACAGTACCTATTGAGATATCTGCCACAGACCTGTTTGAGGCATACCAGGCAAATGAAGTTGCTGCGGACATGAAGTACAAAGGCAAGATTCTGAATGTTCAGGGGGTAATAGAATCCATCAGCAAGGATTTCATGGATGACCCATATATTGTTCTTGCGGTCCCGCAAAATCAATTTATGGGTATCCATGCCAGTTTTTCTAAGGCAGCATTGGAGAAACTATCAACCCTTCAAAAAGGGATGAAGGTAACCTTGACCTGTCGCGGCTCTGGAATGGTCTTCAATGAGCCAACTATTGATTGCCAGAGCAATTAACGAGTAAATGGGCGAGTAAATGTGGACGCTTCCCTTTGTCATGGCGTACAGACAGGATTTTGGTTTTATATGCGGCCTTAATTTGATGTATGCGGCCGTAATCACCTTGCCGTTTCAGTGTCCAAACGTCGCACTTTGCTGCATTCGCAGTCCAGCGCCATGGCGTTAAGCCGGCGTGCTTAACCTTTAGCCGTTGTTTATTTCACAGCCTCTATAATTCCAATTTCTCTTTTGAGCAGATCGTTGGCGAGCTGCGAAAGCGGCATGCCCTTTTTAGTGGCGATAACGCTCAGGTAATTCTGTACTTCTGCATCCAGATAAACCGGCAGATTAAGTTTTAGATTCGGGTGGTAAAATTTGCCGCGTGTTGCACCAGTGAAGTTCACTTCGTCGGGCATATCGTCATCATCAGTGGTTGCGTTCATGTTTTCACCTATCTGGGTTCGTTCTCATAAAACTGCCGTTCACGCTTTGTTGATGGACGCGCTGAAATCAGGCGGACGCGCGCACTTGCAGGGCCGGTAGCCTGGTGGGTATGCGCCACCAACAACAATATTCCGCTGGCATCATGGCCCAGTAACCACCACCGTTCTTCATCGTGGCTGTGCGCTTTATCAAAAATGGTCAGCGCCAGCGGATCCAGAAATACCGATGCGGCCTGTTCGAATGTTACACCATGTTTATCCGCGTTAATAGCAGCTTTAACTATATCCCACTGAAAGTCATAAGCAATGTCAGGCATGGTGTAATTTATCGCGCCAGCGGGTTGAACGAAGCCGCTATCGCGGAGAAGCGCACCTTGGCGGCCTGATTAAATAACATAATTCATCCTCACCCCGAAAGGGACTTTATGTACTTTACCATGAGGATGAAGCCGATGACATCACAAC
>JAJXTL010000125.1 GCA_021783855.1 Pseudomonadota bacterium | reverse complement strand
GCTTTGTAACAGGCGCGTCATTTCTTCACCGGGGACCGGGCGGCTGAACAGGTAGCCTTGTATTTCATCGCATTGTATTGTGCGCAGATAGATCAGTTGTTCGATAGTCTCCACTCCCTCCGCGATAACAGTCAATCCAAGGCTGTGCCCCAGGGCGACGATGGCGTTTACGATTGCCGCATCGTCGGCATTGTTTGCAATATCCTGCACAAAAGACCGGTCAATTTTGAGCGTGCTGATTGGAAAGCGTTTCAAATAACTTAAACTCGAATAACCGGTACCGAAGTCATCGATGGAAAATTGAATACCCAAATCATGCAGCTGGTTTAACGTGGAGATCGTCGCATCCATATTTTTCATCAATAAACTTTCGGTCAGCTCAAGCTCCAGCATGCCAAGATTCGGATCCAGATCGTTTTCTTTGAAAATAGCCTGAATCACCCCGGAGAGGTCGGTTTGCCTGAACTGCAATGCCGAGATATTGACGGCGATCCGAATATTTGGAAGGCCAAGCTGTTGCCATGCGCGCGCCTGTTTGCATGCTGTACGCAGCACCCACTCTCCCACGGGCAGGATCAGTCCGGTTTCTTCGAGCAGAGAAATAAATTCATCGGGTGCAACCAGCCCGCGTTCAGGACTTTGCCAGCGCAGCAGCGCCTCCATGCCGACGATTTCGCCACTGGCAAGATCGACCTTAGGCTGGTAATGCAGCACGTACTCATCGCGCTTCAAGGCGCGATGCAACTCCGTTTCCATCGACAGTCGCTGCCGCGCACTGGCGTTCATCTGGCTCGCGTAATACTGGAAGTTTCCGCCCCCTTCTTTCTTGGCATGATGCAGCGCCGCATTCGCGTTTCTGATCAATGTGTTTGCATCCACCCCATCCAGAGGGTAGAGACTGATGCCCACACAGAGACTGACGAACAGCTCATGGTCGAGCATCGATATGGGTTCACGCACAAATGAGTCAATCAGCTTTTGTGCAAATTCGGCGGTAGCCTGCGCTCCGGTCATGTCGGACAGCACAAAACTGAATTCATCTCCACCCAGGTGGGCGATGGTGTCGCCTGCTCTGGCCTGTATTGTCAAGCGTTCCGCAACGAGCTGAAGGACGTCATCTCCCAGAAGGTGACCGAGCGTATCGTTGATCTGTTTGAACCGATCCAGATTGATGAGTATGACTGCTACCAGACGGTTGTCACGTTGTGCATGCGCCAGGTCCTGCTCCAGCCGATCAAGGAATAATTGGCGGTTAGGCAAGCCGGTCAGCGGGTGATAATGGGAGATGCGCTCAATCTGCCGGTCCCGCTGCTCTACAGCGGCCTCCCATTCCAGATTGACCTGTGCCAGCATGTCGTTAGCGGTCTGTATTTCCTTGACGAGATGTGCTTTTTCCAGAATCAGCTCGTGATGCCGGAAGGCCTCCAGCACTTCGCCGCGCAGCGCATCGTTGTCCCACGGCTTGGTGAAAAACTTGTAGATGGCGCCGAGATTGATGGCATCCATCACGGCGTCAATATCGGCATATCCGCTCAGTACGATGCGTATCGTATTAGGGTAGAGCTCCCTGACCTGTGTCAGGAACTCTACCCCGGTCAATTCCGGCATGCGCTGATCGGAAATGACAACCCCGACCTTGTGATCGGCCAGCAGTGCCATACCTTCCGCAGCGGATCTGGCGCGCAGTATCCGGTACGCATCGTGCCGCAGCAAACGCGCCAGTGCCGCACTGATATCCTCCTCATCATCGACCAGCAGTATTGTGCGTTCCATCATCCTCATATCCTACAATCGTTCCAGTGACTTGTCTTATATTGTTCGAATCTTGAATCTGATGCCGTACACCGTTTTCAAGATTCGTTGTGCAACGATTTATCGCAGATCGGCCTGGCGATGCTGGCTGGATCGGATAATACCTCATACGGCGATTTAAGCTCCAGCACGCTACTTTGCGACGCCGGTTATTCAAACAATTTCCGGTATTCATGAACGCAATTGGCGCCGGAGTACAGTAGCGGGCGCTGCTTGAGGTAAAATGCCGCTATTTTTTCGATATGTCACCATGAGACCGAAATTGTCGCCAAATTACCTTGCCGGCTATTCTGCCGCGCTGACAGTGCGGGTGCGGCAGATGATAGAACAGGGACAGCTGGCCGACAGCCTGTTGCAAAAATATCCGGCAGCACACGGTGTACGCACGGATCGCGCGCTGTACGATTATGTGCTGGCAGCCAAAGACCGCTATCTGCGCAACAGCGGGCCATTGAACAAGGTGGCATTCGACGGAAAATTGCAGATCATGCGGCATGCCTTGGGTATGCACACCCGGGTTTCACGGGTTCAGGGCGCCGGATTCAAAGCCAGTCGCGAGATTCGCGTCGCGGCTGTATTCAAAGATATGCCGCCGGAATTCTTGCGCATGATCGTCGTGCACGAGTTGGCGCACCTCAAGGAGCGCGAGCACAACAAGGCTTTTTATCAGTTATGTCTGCACATGGAGTCCGATTATCACCAGCTTGAGTTCGATCTGCGCGCTTATCTGACCTATCTCGATCTGACGGGTCAACCCCTCTGGTCGGCAGCAAGATGAACTGGTCCACGCAGCCGATTGCTTGTGCTGCGCCGAAAATTTGGCGTCCGTCATATGCCTGATAAGGTGAAGCTCGCATAGCTTATGGTTCCGTTCGGCTCAGGAAAACCACCTGAGAAATGCCGCGCCGGACAGCGCAGTGACAGCGAGTGCGAACAATATCAGCCAGGTCCATTTTTCCGGACAAAGTGTGATTCGCCGCAAATAAGCCGCTGCCAGCAGAAAACCGGTTGTAGCGCAGCTTACCTTGATGATCAGCGCAACCTGGGCGATCCCGGAAATGTCCGGAAAATGATGATAAAAGGAGAAGCTGATCAGGCCGAACAGCATGCCGCTGGCAATCTGTGCTCCCCAGCCGGTCAGCACGGCCCATGCCAGCCTTCGCCTGGATAAGGAATTTTCAATCAGGATGCCGGCCAGCGCGCCGCCGGTTACGGCGACTGCGCCAAAATTGTGCGCCACCTGGTCTATTGCGTAAGCCAGATTTTGCAGATCGATCAAGTTACTTCACCGTGACGTGGACGCATTTATCAACGCCGATCGGGGTATGCGACTTGTTGACGATCTTGATGCAGAGCTCGTGCTTGCCCGGGGACAGCGCTTCGAGCGTATGACTGCCCTTGAGTTCGCGCAGCACGGCAACCTGCTTGCCGTCCACGAAAAGATGCGTGTGATCTCCACCCGGGCCGACGGTGACATCATAGGTGACCTTGTTTTCTGCCATGGCATCCAGCGTTGCGCCATCCTGAGGTGAAATGAACGTAACACTGTTTTCAGCTGCAAATGCGGTGGAAACAACAGATCCAAATACTACTGCAAAAATCAGACGATTTAAGTTGCGCATGGTTTCTCCTCGGGTTATGAACACTGCCCACAATGAGCCACTTGTGACAGGCGGTCAATCTACAATAACGGCCCTTATTTAGTCAACATAATTTAGTCAACTATGTGAGGGCTCCCTATTCATCCGTTATTTCGACTCCCGGTCAGCATACGTCGCTTGACGAGCAAAGTCGGATGAGTTCTACTTCAAAACCTGTTTGCGCTGTCCAAAGCAACGCAAGCATCAGCTGCCAGTCTTTCACGATAAACGTTATCAACGGAATGGAGTAGGGTATATGAAAATGATATTGAAAACATTGGTTCTGGCGGCATCCCTGAATGCCTTGCTGCCGATATGTTCTGCGAGCGCAGGAGATGAATCGTTTGCGCCCGGGGGAACTGCGATTGATCGACACACCGAGAAGTTTCATGACCTGAAAATCATCATGGATCTCAAGGCCAAAGATGCCGAGACGGTGAAATACAGCACCATGGTTGCCTCCCGCATCATCGAGCATCCCGGCACGAAGCTGGTGGTGATCGTCGAAGGGCCTTACGTTGCCATGTTTGCAAAGAAAAATTACCTTGACCAGCAGGGGATAGTCGATCAATGGGTGGATCTTGCAAACAAGGGCGTTAAAGTGGAATTTTGCGGTAACTCAGTCCAAAGCGCGCATCTGGTACCCGCTGATATGGAAGGACTCACCGAAAAAAATCCCGCCGTTGTGAATTCGGGCGCATACCCCTCTATTGCGCACTACGAATCGCTGGGATATGCACTCGTTGTCCCTATTCTGATGCCTGCTCCCGAGAAGTGAATACTGAATGGACAGGCAGGCATATCCCGGGTATTGCGATGATAAAAAAAGTTAAAAAGGGTGCCCTATCATTTTTTGGTAGGTAAAGAAAATTTGATTCGGAGTGCTTGCTTCGGATTTTTTTCATCCCCTGTGCGCCGCCGAAGATAATCACAAACAAGCGGTAAAGTTGGGCGAGTTGCGCAGCCCCGTTTGTTTGCGACTATCGAGGGAACGCTGCAGGCGCGGCAAACCGGGGGCGCCTTCTTTTTGCTTACTTTATTCTTGGCGACGCAAGAAAAAGTAACCAGTAGCCGGTCTGCCACCGGCAAGATTACTCTGCCAGCAGCTTGTTGATTACAGCGCCCGCCAGCATATAGCCGAACAGCGGCGGCATGTAGCTGATGGTGCCGTTTACCGCACGCGGGCGGCCTTGCGAGGTGGGTTGCGGGGGCAGCGGCGCTTCCGGTTGTTCATCGGAGTACACGGTGAGGATGCCGCGGCGGATATTGTGGTGCTTTAACAGACGCTTGCGCATCTGGCGGGCCAGCGGGCACATCTCTGTTTTGCTGATGTCAGCCAGCCTGATGCGAGAGGGGTCCAGCCGGTTGCCGGCACCCATGCTGGAAGCGACCCTCAGTCCGCGCTTGAAACTTTCCGCCACCAGCGCTTCCTTGCATGCCATGGAATCGATGCAGTCGATCACGTAGTCGCAATCGGCGGGCACCAGTTCGTTGACGTTTTCGGTAGTGAGGAACACTTTCAACAGCGTCACCCGGCAATCGGGATTGATGTCCGCAATGCGCTCGCGCATGATTTCCGCCTTGGATTGCCCGACGGTGGATAAGAGCGCCGGCAGCTGGCGGTTGATATTGCTGGGCGCCACCACATCATGATCGAGCAGCGTCAAACGACCGATGCCTGCGCGGGCCAGCGCTTCGGTGCAGTAGGAACCCACGCCGCCCATGCCGGCGATGAATACGTGGCGGCTGGCGAGGCGTGCAATGCCTTCAATGCCTAACAGGATTTCAGTGCGTTCGAACTGGGGTGGGATAATATTTTTCATGACGGAATTATAACGGTCTTGGCAGATTCAGAACACTCAAGGCATTTTCCGTAGTTGCCCGTGCCAGTGCTTCGGGCGAAATGCCGCGCAATTCAGCAATTATCCGTGCGATGCGCGGCAGATATTCGGGTTTGTTGGGTTCGCCGCGCGCCAGAAAGGCAGGCGGCATGTCGGGCGCATCGGTTTCCAGTACGATGCTGTCTATCGGCAGGGTTCGCAGCAGTTCATGCAGGCGCGTGGCGCGCGGGTAGGTTGTAGCACCGCCGAAACCCAGCTTGAAGCCCAGCTTGATGAATTCGTCCGCCTGTTGCCGACTGCCGGAAAAAGCATGGATAATGCCTGTCCTGAGCGAAGTCGAAGGGCCTGTCCTGAGCTTTGTCGAAGCATGTCCTGAGCTGGTCGAAGCGAGGCCGCCGCTTCCATAAAATTTTCGCAGGTGCTTGAGGACGGTGTCCTGCGCGCGGCGGATATGCAGCAATACCGGCAACTCGAACTCGCGCGCCAGTTTGAGTTGTTCAAGAAAAAAGTGTTCCTGTCGTGCCTGATGGTAATTTTCGATAAAAAAATCAAGACCGATTTCGCCAACCGCGACGGGCTGATGCTCACGCAGATAGTCGCGCAGGGCGTTAATATCCTCCGGCGTCGCGCCGTCTGTATACATCGGGTGGATGCCGTAGGCAGGCGAGCAGCAAGGGTATTGTTCGCAGAGCGTGTGCACAGCGGCGAAATTGGCGCGCTCCACGGAAGGAATCACAATGCGCCCGACTCCTGCTGAATTCGCGGCCATCACCAGCGCGGCCTGATCCATACCGAATTCGGCAGCGTCCAGATGGCAGTGTGTGTCGATCAGCATGGTTGTTTATTTGTTTTATTCCATCGTCAGAATGATCTTGCCGGTAATGCCGCCCGCTTCGAGCAGAAGGTGTGCGTCGCATGCCTGTGCCATCGGATACCGGTGCGTGACCAGTACGCCGATCTCGCCCGCTGCCACCTGTTGAGCGCAGTGTTCGAGTATCTTGCGCTGACGGATGCGTTCAGGATGTGATTTCATCACCTGAGGGGTGAGCATCAGTTCATAGCATAGCGACAAGTTGCGCAGCCTTGCCAGTTGCGTGTCGGCAAGGGAGAGCGGGGTGGACAACAGGCTGACGATTTTACCGCCGACGCGCACGGCACTGAGACAACGCAAAAACGTATCGCCGCCTACCGTATCGAACACGACATCTGCGCCCAATCCGTTAGTCCAGTTCAGCGTTTCCTGTACGAAATCCTGCTCCCTGTAATTGATGATTTTCCCGGCACCGAATGCATGAGCAAGCCCCGCTTTTCTGGTGTCGCTGACGGTGACGGCAATGCGCGCACCTATTTTGTGGGCGAGCTGTACGGCGAGGTGTCCCACACCGCCAGCGGCGGCGTGGATGAGTATCGTTTGCCCTGACTGCAAGTCGACGCGTTCAATCAGCGCTTCCCAGGCCGTAATATATGCCAGCGGCAGGGCGGCTGCATCCTCAAGGCTGATGTTTGCAGGCGGCGCAGCGCAGTAGTCCTCGTGCAGCGTGGTGTATTCGGCATAGTTGCCCGGCTCGTCGCCGATGCCGCCGTTACAGAAATACACCGCATCGCCTATTTTGAATCGCGTCACCTTGCGGCCGGTTTTTTCGATGATGCCGGCTCCGTCGCAACCCAGTATCGCGGGCAGTTTGTCGGGATGATAAACGGGTTTTGCGCGCAGTTTGGTGTCCAGCGGATTGATGCCGGCGGCGACCAGTTTTACACGCACATGGTGTGGCGAAGGCAATTCGGGTTTGGCGATTTTATGCAATTGTAAAACGCCGGCATCGCCAGGCTGGCTCATCAGTATGGCTTTCATTGCTTAAACCTCCTTTCTTGGGGAAGAACTGCGTTTTTTGCAACGCGCTGCTATGTTAAACTTCACGGACTCTTTTTGCGAGACAGATCATGTCAGGAAATACATTCGGTACTCTTTTTACGGTGACTTCGTTCGGCGAGTCGCACGGGGCTGCGATTGGTTGTGTGGTGGATGGCTGCCCGCCAGGTCTTGCTCTGTCAGAATCCGATATTCAGCATGATCTGGACAGACGCAAGCCGGGTACTTCGCGCCATGTCACACAGCGGCGCGAATCGGATACCGTAGAGATTCTCTCCGGCGTGTTCGAAGGCAAGACCACCGGCACGCCGATTGCGCTGCTGATCCGTAACGAAGATCAGCGCAGTAAGGATTACGGCAACATCAGCGAGACCTTCCGTCCCGGACACGCGGATTATACCTACACGCAAAAATACGGCTTTCGCGACCATCGCGGCGGCGGACGTTCATCGGCGCGCGAAACGGCGGTGCGCGTGGCGGCCGGGGCTATCGCCAAAAAGTGGCTGTCTGAACGTTACGGCGTGGTGATACGCGGTTATATTTCTCAGCTGGGCGAAATCGATATGCCGTTCAAAAGCTGGGAGGGCGTGAACGATAACCCGTTTTTTGCGGCTGATCCTGCTCTGGTCGCACCGCTGGAAGACTATATGGACGCGCTGCGTAAATCCGGCGATTCGATTGGCGCGAAGCTGACTGTCGTGGCTGAAAACGTGCCGGTCGGTTGGGGTGAGCCGGTCTACGACCGGCTGGATGCCGAAATCGCCTACGCGCTGATGGGGATTAATGCCGCAAAAGGCGTGGAGATCGGTGATGGTTTCGCTTGCGTGACGCAAAAAGGCAGTGAGCATGGCGACGAGATGACGCCTGACGGTTTCTTGTCGAACCATTCGGGCGGTATTCTGGGCGGTATTTCAACCGGGCAGAATATTGTCGCGCACCTGGCGATCAAACCCACTTCCAGCATTCGCATCCCGCGCCGTTCTGTCAACTTGCAAGGCGAACCGGTGATGGTGGCGACGCACGGTCGTCACGATCCCTGCGTCGGCATCCGTGCAACCCCGATTGCCGAAGCGATGCTGGCGCTGGTGCTGATCGACCATGCGCTGCGCCATCGCGCGCAGAACGCGGACGTGGTGTGCGGGACACCGAAGATACAGTAGATGGATTTGCATATTTTTTGGATTATTGCGTTATCAATTGCTACTCCGATTGCTGGCATAGTTGGTTTTGCTATTCAGCTTCGCGAGGTGAAAAAAGTTCATCTTGAGAATGAGAAGTTGCAATTTGAAATTGATGCGTTAAGAAAAAAGGCAGAGGATTCTGGAAAGCGTATTGTTCAAGTATCAACTGCTGAAGTGCAAAGATTTGCCAGCAGGGATAGTGTTCTGTTTAGTCTCGCACCGCCTTCCGGTGAATCTTTTCCTGTAGTTAAGCAGAAAACATCTCTCAAAGAGACGGCATTAGCTGGGCGGTTTCAAGCACCA
>JAJXTL010000014.1 GCA_021783855.1 Pseudomonadota bacterium | reverse complement strand
TTGATCCCCATTGATAACTGCGTCTGGATCATCGTTCTCTCTTCGATACTCATCTGCTTGTATATTTTTCCCATGCAACATTTTCCTCTAAAAATGTTGCACTTGGTTTTTGAGCGCGCCATGCCTTTTACGTCGCGGCTTTCGCATATTTCAATGGGCGTATCGCAAAAAATTTCGATAAAATCATCGTTCTTTACCATACTGCGGACGCGGTCGCGATCGGTCCGGTAAGGTGAGATAAAGGCGGCCAGCACGATGATGCCCGCTTCCATGAAGAGCTTAGCCATCTCGCCCACGCGGCGGATGTTCTCAATTCTGTCTTCGGACGAAAAGCCCAGATCGCCGCACAGACCATGGCGCACGTTATCGCCATCCAGCACAAAGGTGCGACAACCATTCCGGTGCAGCGCTTCTTCAACCGAATGAGCCAACGTCGACTTGCCGGAACCGGATAACCCGGTAAACCAGATAATTGCACCGCGATGATTGTTTTGCTTCTCGCGGCGTGCGCGAGTTACCGTGGCACGATGCCAGACGACATTGGAAGAAATTGCAGAGGTAACCGAGTTTTTCATTATTTGTCCCATGTCACTGCTCGACACCGATTTGTACGGGCAAATCAGTATCCGTTGCAGACAATACAAAAAACTCAGGGTTATGTAAATCGATTTTGTTGTATTGCAGCTCTTTTCCCTTAAAATCACAGACTCTGCCGCCCGCGTACTTCACGACTGCATGTGCTGCTGCGGTATCCCATTCCATGGTCGGGCCCAGACGCGGGTACAGGTGCGCAGCACCCTCGGCGACCAGACAAAATTTGAGCGAACTGCCCATGCTGATGCACTGATAACGCCCAAGCTGCTTGAGGAGCGCATCCGTTCTGGCATCGCTGTGCGAACGGCTGGCAACCACCTTTACCGGCACGCCCGGCGCATGCGTCCTGACGCCGATAGCTTCAGCCTCGCGATTGCCGCGTTTCACAAACGCACCCACACCGCGCGCAGCAAAGTAACATACGTCAAGCGCGGGCGCGTACACGACCCCAAGCACCGGCTCGCCGTTTTCGATGAGTGCAATATTGACGGTAAATTCACCGTTACGTTTGATAAACTCTTTAGTCCCATCCAGAGGATCAACCAGCCAGAACCTCTGCCAGTTACGGCGCTCGCGATAGGCGATCTGAGCGGACTCTTCGGATAACACGGGCCAGCCCGGTGACAATTCGGTCAGCCCTGCGCCGATTACCCGGTCCGAGGCCAGATCTGCCTGAGTCAATGGTGAATCATCTGCCTTGGCCGTCACCGCTATGCCCGGATCGGCATAGATTTCCATGATGGCATGCCCTGCACGGCCGGCAATTGCGACGATTTCAGGAAGCAGGTTTTCAAACATGGGTAGTGAGTGGTAAGTGGCAAGTGGTGCATTATACAGTCGCAAAAATCACTTAACGCAATGGAATGGACGATCCGGATTGATAGCTTTAAATCCTGCCAAAATGTATGCTGCCGCCAGCGAACCGGAAAGCGCAACACCTTAAATAAAAATACGCACCAGGAGTGACGAATGTACCCCGCATCCCCCAAAGTCCTGCAACCTGGCTTTATTGCTTTTCACGGCAATCGTGCCGAGGATTTGGCACAGGTTGCGATCGGCTGGATACAACGCCACCCCCTGCCCCCCCTCGAAGAAGAGATCATTCTGGTTCAGAGCAACGGCATGGCGGAATGGATCAAGATGGAACTGGCCCGCACGGGTGGCGTCTGCGCCGCTACCCGGGCCGAGTTGCCGTCGCGTTTTTTGTGGCGCACTTACCGCCAGATACTGGGCCGCGAAGCGGTTCCGGGCGAATCCCCTTTGGACAAGGTGCCCATGATCTGGCGCCTGATGCAGCTGCTGCCGGCCTTGATTTCCAGGCCGGATTTTGCGCCGGTCGCCGGATTTTTAAAGGTTGACGAACCGGATCGAATGCTGCAACTGGCCTCCAGACTGGCCGACCTCTTCGACCAGTACCAGAACTATCGCGCCGACTGGCTCGATGCCTGGGCGCAGGGAAAAAATCATCTGGTCATGAATAACGGCTCGATAACCGATTTGCCGGCCGAGCAGCGCTGGCAGCCGCAATTGTGGCGTGCTGTACTGCAAACGCTGGACGAACAACAAAAGCTGTGCATCAGACCCAGCCTGCATCAGCGCGTTCTGGCAAGACTTGACTCAGGCGAGCCTTTGGCCGGCAGGGTCGCACAACGGGTGATCGTGTTCGGCATGAGCCAGATACCCTGGGCCACGTTGCAGGCTCTGGCGGCGCTGGCACCTTACAGCCAGATCATCCTGGCCATTCCGAACCCCTGCCGTTTCTACTGGGGCGACATCATGGATGGCCGTGAATTGTTGCAATCACAGCGCCGCCGGCAGCCTTTTCGCGAGGGACGGGATCTTTCATTCCTGCCCCTGGAGGAGATGCACGCCCATGCCCACCCGCTGCTGGCGGCCTGGGGGCGTCAGGGTCGCGACTTCATTCGTCAACTCGACGTCTTTGACGATGCAGAGCAGAGTCGCCGCCAGTTCGATCAGGCTCGTGTCGACCTGTTTGACGAGACGGAAGAAGATGCCCGGACTCCCCTGCTCAAGCAGGTGCAGAACCGCATCCGCGATTTGACGCCCCTGCAGGAACACGACGAAATCCCGATTGCAGACGACGACTGCTCCATCGTTTTTCACAGCGCACACAGCAAGATACGCGAACTTGAAATCCTGCACGACCAACTGCTGCTGGCGCTATCAAACGGCTCACTGAACCCGCGCGATGTGATTGTGATGGTGCCCGACATCGAGCAGATGGCGCCTTTCATCCGCGCGGTATTCGGCCAGTACAGGCAACAGGATGCCCGGTACATTCCATTCGATATTGCCGACATGAGCGCCAAAACGAGCAGCCCGCTGATCGGCGCCATAGACTGGCTGCTTGGTTTGCCGCAACAGCGCTGCCGTATGAGCGAACTGGTGGACCTGCTGGAGCTGCCCGCAATAGCCGCCCGATTCGGAATCGAGCAGGAGTCATTGCCTAAACTCACCCGCTGGATGGCGGGCGCCGGAATCCGCTGGGGCCTCAATGAGGCGCACCGCACCGATCTGGGACTTGCGGCCTGCGGCGAGCAAAACAGCGCCTGGTTTGGTCTGCACAGAATGCTGCTGGGATATGCCAGCGGCGCGGCGAGGATCGATGACCCTCTGGCGGCTTTTAATGACATTGAACCGTATCCCGAGGTGGGCGGGCTGGAGGCGGAACTGGCAGGTTCGCTCGCGCATTTGTTGCAAACGCTGGTGAATTGGTGGACACTGGCGGGCACACCTGCTGCGCCGGAAACCTGGGTCGAACGGGGCCGCACCTTGTTGTCAGATATGGTGAAGGCCGAATCACTAGCGGACAGGCAGGCCGTGAGCGCGCTGGAAGACGGGCTCGTCGCATGGCACAGGGCCTGCGAACAGGCGGGTTTTTGCGAAAAAGTGCCTTTGATGGTGGCCCGCACTGCCTGGCTGGAGGCGATAGAAACCCCCGGCCTGAACCAGCGTTTCAGGGCCGGCGGCGTCACGTTCTGCACACTGATGCCGATGCGCGCCATTCCGTTTGAAGTGGTTTGCCTGCTGGGCATGAACGATGGCGACTACCCAAGGCAGAGCATGCGCAGCGACTTTGACCTGATGGGTCTGCCGGGGACAAGTCGGCCCGGTGACCGCTCACGTCGCGACGATGACCGCCAGCTGATGCTCGAAGCCCTGCTGTCCGCACGAAAGATTTTTTATGTGAGCTGGTGCGGTCACAGCGTGCGCGACAACAACGAGCAACCGCCCTCTGTGCTGGTGTCGCAATTGCGTGATTACCTGAGTTCAGGCTGGGGTCAAAAGGTCGTCGCTGACCGGACCACCCAACACCCCCTGCAACCCTTCAGCCGGCGCTATTTTGAAGCGGACGGCCCGCTGTACACCTATGCCCGCGAGTGGCGAACCATCCATGAACCGCTGCCGACTGTCGAATCGCCATTGGCGGATCAGACTCGACCTCCGGGTGATCTGAAAATCGTCGAGTCTCTGGCAGCGTTTAACGGGCATGGAGTTGATACCACCACAGACGATGAAGCTCGCCTTGCCCGTTTCCCTCACCTCAATCCTCTCCCTCAGGGAGAGGATGCGAACGAATCGCTACGCGAGTTTCACGTTAACTCCGACTTGCCGGTGACCCTCAATCAGTTGATCCGTTTTCTGCGCAATCCCGCCAAAGCGTTTTTCCGGCAACGCCTGCTGGTGACGTTTGCAGATGACGACGAAGAGAATGACGACGAGGAATGCTTTGCGCTCGACGGGCTTCAGAAATACGGACTGATCCGTGATTTGCTGGCCACTGCTACCACAGACATGGAGACGGCCTGCGTCACGAGCTCCCTGACGCAATTGCGCAAAGCCGGCGAGTTGCCGCTCAAGGGATTCGGGGATCTCGAACAGCAAGCCCTGCAAAGAGTCCTGACCACCATGCTGAAAGCCTGGCATGACGTACAGACCCGCTTCCCCGATGCGGCAGAACGGCAGCCGGTGCGCCTGCAAGCGGGCGCCGTGGTTCTGGAAGACTGGATAGACCACCTGCGCCGGGGAGATACCCGGGCCGAGCGGAGCGAAGAATCTCTCTGCGCATGGCTGGAGCTCGAACCCGGCAATCTATGTGAGAATGGAAAAAAACCCGTTGCGCGCCCGGACAAACTGCTGGGCCCCTGGGTACGCAGCCTGGCCATCGCCGCCGCCGGTGTCAGTGCCCGGGGTGTACTGGTCGGGCGGGACGGGATTATTGAAATCTCGCCGATGCCCGAGGATGAGTCCAAAAAAACACTCGGCATGCTGCTGACACTGTGGCTCGAAGGAATGAACTCGCCGCTGCCTTTACCGCCCGGAACGGCGCTGGCCAGGCTTGCCGAAAAAAATGCCGCCTCCCGATATGAAGGTGGACACATGCAACGGGGCGACGTGCAGGAGTACTGCATGGCGAGGATGTTTCCGGACTATGAGGCGCTCACCGCCGACGGTCGCTTCGAGGCTCTGACACAACAGGTCTACAAGCCTCTGCTGGAATGGGTAGCGCAGCATGTGACAGCCGCCTTTCACGCCGGCGAGCAGACCGGGATTGCCGCATGAAAACCAGCAAGGAACACGCTTCCATGACCATAGCGCCCTCCACAAGCCAGATACTGCATGCTGACTCCTTAGATCTTTGGGGCAGCAGGCTCATCGAGGCGAGTGCAGGCACCGGCAAAACCTGGACCATCGCTGCCCTGTACTTGCGTTTGGTGCTGGGGCATGGCGAAGTTCATGGTTTTGAGCGTCCGTTGCGTCCTTCGGAGATTCTGGTGATGACCTTCACCCGGGCTGCCACGCGCGAATTGTCGGATCGTATTCGTGAGCGACTGCTCAACGCAGCGCAATGCTTCAGAGGCGAAGTCGATGCCGACGATGAGTTTCTGGCGACCCTGATGAACGCCTACGAAGCGGGTCCCGAGCGCAACCGTGCAGCCTGGGCCCTGGCAACGGCGGCAGAGAGCATGGACGATGCGTCGGTGCATACGATAGATGCATGGTGTCAGCGCATGTTAAGGGAACATGCGTTTGACAGCGGCAGTCTCTTTGACGAAGAACTGGTCGCCGACGAGGAAGCCATGCACATCGAAGCGGCTCAGGATTACTGGCGTCAGGCGTGCTATCCCCTGCCCCCTGAACTTCTGTCACAGGTGCTGAGCATCTGGAGTGGTGTGGATAAGCTGATCGCCGACATGCGCGAACTGATCGATCAGGACATCCCGCCGTCGGCGGGGAATGGGACGCTGGCGGAAGTTCTGACCCGGGCCACAGCGCAACGCGCCTCGGCACTCGACCGACTCAGGGCAGGCTGGGCCAGCCGCGCACGTTCCATGCAGGACTGGCTGGACGGTCAAACCGCCACCGGGAACAGCGGCTGGGATGGCCGGAAACTCGCCCCCAGGTACTACACTGCCTGGCTGACCACACTCAAGGATTGGGCCCATGGTCAGACAGCAGATGAAAAACCAGACCTGAAAACCGGTTGGGATCGATTGACCCCCGAGGGCTTGATGGAGGCCCGAAAAGCAGATGCCGCCTCGATTGTACTGCCTCCCGAATTTACACAGTTTGCCGCACTCAGAAAAGCGATCGACCAATTACCCGAGATCGGCGTGGCCGTGCGGTTGCACGCGACTGCCAAAGTAGCGCTGCGACTGCTGCAACTCAAACGGCAGACCGGCAGCTTCGGTTTCTCGGACATGCTGCACCGGCTCAACAGCGCCTTGCAAGGCGGGAACGGCGCGCAGCTGCGTGAGCGCATTCTGGCACAGTACCCGGTCATTCTGATCGACGAATTCCAGGACACCTCACCGCTACAGTACCAGATATTCGATCAAATTTACAAAACCCGCAGCTGCGACCGGCACAGCGCCTTGCTGCTGATCGGCGACCCCAAGCAGTCGATTTATGGCTTTCGCGGCGCCGACATTTACAGCTATATGCAGGCACGCCGCGCCACCGCAGGCCGCCACTACGTGCTGGAGACCAATTTTCGCTCAACGCTGGCGCTGGTCGGTGTGGTCAACCACTGGTTTACTCACGCCGACAGCCGTCCCGGCGAAGGTGCGTTCATGTACCGCAAGGATGAGGACAACCCCCTGCCGTTTGTGAAGGTTCGCGCCAGGGGACGTCCTGAGCAGCTGGTCAACTCGCAGGGCGCAGTGCCGCCCATGACGCTGGTGTACGACCTCGAAGCGCGCAACGCAGATGACACCCGAAAACTCTTTGCTGCACGCTGCGCCGAACAAATCGTCTCATGGCTCAACGACCCGCAAGCCGGCTTTATGCAACAGGCGGATGAGCCGGTTTTCAAGCCGTTGCGACCTGCCGACATTGCAGTCCTGGTGCGCACAGGCAAGGAAGCTGCGGCCGTGCGCCGCGAACTTGAGCGTCGGCAGGTGGCCTCGGTTTACCTCTCGGACAAGGAATCGGTGTTCGACAGTGTCGAAGCTCATGATCTGGTGCACTGGCTGCGGGCCGTCGCCATGCCACAAGACGTTCGACTGGTGCGTGCAGCGCTTGCCACCCGTAGCGTGGGATTGAGCCTGGATGAGTTGAGCCGACTGGCAGGCGACGACGAAGCCTTCGATGCGCGCTGCGAACAATTGCGCCAGCTGCGTACTGTCTGGCAGCAACAGGGGGTGCTGGCGATGCTGCGTCAGACCTTGCATCGGCTCGAACTTGCGCCCCGCTGGCTCGTCGCCCCGGATGGCGAACGCAGACTGACCAATTTTCTGCATCTGGCTGAGTTACTGCAAACAGCGAGCAGCACCCTGGACGGCGAGCATGCCCTGATCCGATGGCTGCTCACCGAGATGAGCGAGAACAGTGCCCGGAGTGATGAACAGGTGGTCAGGCTGGAAAGCGATGCCGATCTGGTCAAGGTCGTCACCATACACAAGAGCAAGGGGCTCGAATACCCGCTGGTGTGCCTGCCCTATGTCACCAGCTTCAGGGAAAAAGACCGCAGGTTCACCCCCTTCGTCAAGCTGGCCGATGAAGAGGGGCGCCGCGAACTGCGCTTGCAGTTCACCGATGACGAACTGGCCCTGGCCGATAAAGACCGGCTCAGGGAAGATTTAAGGCTGCTGTATGTAGCGCTGACTCGCGCACGACATGCCTTGTGGGTAGGATTTGCCGCTGTCAAAGTCGGCAGCGCTGAACAAACCCGCAAAAGCGCCGCTGGCTATCTGATCGGGGGCACAGGGCAGACTGACGCTGCATTGCAGCAGTTTGCCGGCACATGTGCCGATATTGTGCTGCAACCGGCAGAACAACACATACCCTGCACCACCCTGACACGGGCACTGCCGGATACCGCCTTGCAGGACAGGCCCGACTACCATGCATCCTTCGAGCGCAACTGGACAATAGGGAGCTTTTCCAGACTGGTCAGAGATCTGTCCCCCGCAACTTCCGATCTGTCGCCTCTTACGGCGTTCAGAGCTGCCGATGACGAAAGCAGCCGGTCGGAAAATGATGCGCCGCTGCACGAGCAGCCCCTGAGCAGTCCGGCAGCATGGCACAAGTTTGCACGAGGGATGGACGCCGGCAACTTTCTTCACGAGCAACTGGAGTGGCTGGCGACTGAAGGCTTTTCCTTGCCCGGGAACGACCAGATGGCCGCGCGGCTGCGACGCCGCTGTGAGCGCGCCGGACATGGCGCGCATGCAGAAGATGTCGTATCCTGGCTGAGCTCTGTCGTGCAAACCAGCCTGCCCGGGCCAGATGCGGCACTCGCCGATCTGCTCACTGTGCTGCCCGAAATGGAATTCTGGTTGCCGACGCAACGGGTTGAGGCCAAAGAAATAGATGCCCTGTGTCGCAAGCACCTGTTGCCGGGCGCCGACCGTCCGTATCTTGCCGAGCGGCAGCTGCACGGCATGCTGCTGGGGTTTGCCGATCTGGTGTTCGAGAACCGGGGCAAGTACTGGGTGCTGGACTACAAATCGAATCATCTGGGTGATGAGGATGCCGCATACGACAGCAACGCCCTTACCCGCTCCATGGCCTCGCACCGCTATGACGTACAGGCTGCCCTCTACATGCTGGCCTTGCACCGGCTGCTGAAAGCCAGACTGGGCGACAGCTACCATCCGGAAAAACAGCTGGGTGGCGCAGTCTACCTTTACCTGCGCGGCATCAACGGCCCGCAAAGCGGGGTTTGCCTCGTTCCGGCCTGCATCCCGTTGCTGGATGCACTCGACGCCGTGCTGAACAATGAGGTCTTGCCGACATGAGCACCTCCACCCAGGATTCGAGTGATGCCGCCATGAATGAATCTGCCCTGAAAATTATCCCTGAAAATACGCCAGCTCTCCCGGCAGACCCGCTGACCATACTGCACGGCTGGGCCGAAAATGGCTGGCTTCGCCGCCTGGACAGCGCCCTGGCAGCCTTCATGCGCGAACTGGATTCATCCGCAACACCCGCCCTGCTGGTGAGCACGGCAGTATTGGCCCAGATGGAGGGGCGCGGGCACACTTGCCTGCCTCTGCGGCGTCTGGTCGCGCAACCGGATGAGATTCTGGCATGGCCGCAGGCCGCACAGAAGGAGCTAACCGCACTGTGGCTGACGCTGCCCGGCAATTTGCCAGACTGGCTGAGTGCCTTGAGGACAAGTCCGCTGGTACGCTCGATCGCCTTGAACCCTTCCAGTTCCCATGAAGATACCGATCGCGGCCAACCTCTGGTGCTTGGCGGCACCACCGATGAACCGCTGCTGTATTTGCGCCGCTACTGGCTGCACGAACGCCAGGTTTCCTGTGACGTCCTGCAACGCACAACGGCTGCCTACTCCGTGGATGAGGTGCCGGTCAGGCGATGGCTGGATCGTCTGTTCGATCCGACGGGTAATGAAGTCAACTGGCAAAAACTGGCTTGTGCGATAGCCCTACGCGCCAGTCTCACCGTCATCACCGGAGGCCCAGGCACCGGCAAGACCTACACCGCCGCCCGTTTACTGGCTTTGCTTTTTGCCACCCATGCAGAACCCGAGCGCCTGCGCGTAGCGCTGGCAGCGCCCACCGGCAAGGCAGCGGCAAGGCTGCGTCAATCGATAGATGTTTCCTTGCAGGAATTGAGCCGTCGTCTGGGCAACGAGCTCGATCTGGAGACGTTTACCAGGCGCATGGGCGCCGCCAGGACTTTGCACTCACTGCTGGGCGCACGGCCCGACACACGACAGATGCGCTTCAATGCCAGCCATCTGCTGGATGTCGACATCCTCATCGTGGACGAGGCCTCCATGATTCATCTTGAAATGATGGCGGCCCTGCTGCAAGCCATGCCGGCAGGGGCCCGGATTATTTTGCTGGGCGACAAGGATCAGCTGGCCTCGGTGGAAGCGGGTGCCGTGCTTGGCGACCTTTGCCGCGACGCATTGCATGGTCATTACGACCCGGAAACTGCACGCTATGCAAAGGCCGTTGCAGGAATTACCCTGCCCCGCGAATTTCTGGCAGGCGATGTAACAGGCGATGTAAAAAGCACGCCGTTGGCCCAACAGACGGTGATGCTGCGCAAGAGTCGCCGCTTTGGGGGACTCATCGGTCAGCTGGCCTGGGCGGTCAATAATGGCAATGCCGAACTGGCCCGGCAACTGATCGCCCGCGATACGACAGGCGTCTTGCAGACAACACCCCACCCGACTGCGGGCACGGTGCCGGATCTGGCAGTCCATGGCAGACCGGGAGCCACTGCCTGTTACGCCGACTATTTGCGCCTGGTCAGATCGCCGCCCCGTGACGCCATGACCCATGCAGATCATCATGAAAGCTGGGTAAAAAGCGTGTTGCTGGCGTTTGAGCGGTTTCGCATCCTGTGTGCTGTCCACGAGGGAGACTGGGGCACTGAAAGTTTAAATGCAGCCGTCCAGCAGGCACTGGCGGCGGCGGGCCTTTTAAAGCCTGCGGGTGAGTGGTTTGCCGGCCGCCCCGTCATGGTCACCCGCAACGATCCGGAACTGGGCGTTTTTAATGGTGATGTGGGCGTGACGCTGCCAGGCACGAAGGCTTACTCCGCACTGCGCGTCTACTTTCTGGATGGCGACCGCTTGCGCTCGGTCGGCGTGAGCCGGTTGGCCCATGTGGAAACCGCATTTGCCATGACCGTGCACAAGAGCCAGGGTTCCGAGTTCCTGCATACCGCACTGGTACTGCCTCAGGGCGGCGCCAAAGTATTGACCCGGGAACTGGTTTACACCGGCATCACCCGCGCACGGGAGAATTTCACGCTGATTGAAGGACAGACGGGATTGCTGCAACAGGCAATTGAGCAGCAATCTCAGCGTGCCAGTGGCCTGGGGTTGCAGCTCGGGTGAGCGTCAGGCAAAAGCCAAACTAATCCCGCGCATTGAACTTCGAACTGCGCGCAAGAAAACGGCACTGCAATTGTCAGAACCGCGCAAAAGTTTATGCAAAGTTCGGAGCGGCACAGTGCGGCGCTACATCTGTCAACTTTTATACTGACACTTCGGCTTGATGCAATTCGCATAAATGTAAAGCGAATGATCGTGTACGGCAAAGCCGCGTTCGGCGGCGGCTTTTTTCTGGCGCAATTCGATGGTTGCGTCAAAGAACTCTTCGACCCTTCCGCATTGCAGGCACACGATATGATCGTGGTGCTCGTTCTGATTGAGTTCGAACACCGACTTGTCGCCCTCGAAGTGGTGCTTGACCAGCAGCCCCGCCTGTTCAAACTGATTCAACACCCGGTATACCGTCGCCAGCCCCACGTCGTCACCGCTTGCCAGCAGCTTCCTGTAGACATCTTCCGCACTCAAATGGCGATCATTGCCGCTTTCAAACAGGCTCAACACCTTGAGTCGCGGCAAAGTGGATTTCAGCCCGGCGCTTTTGAGCTGTATCAACTCGTTCATAGTGAAGTCTCCGCACAGTGTAATGGAAGGAAATTATATCAAAAACCACTTGCAATTACAAATGAGAATGATTAGCATTAGCAACATGCACTTCAAAAACTTTATACGAGGAATAGTCATGCGAATTTTATTATCCCTGCTGGTCGGCGTATTCGCCCTGCACAATCCGGTGCTGGCCGCCGATGAACCCGCGACAACACTGGTCGTTGATCACCAGAAGTTCGTCCCGGCCCAGTTAAGCATTCCGGCTGCAAGCAAAACAAAGATCGTCATTCGCAACCAGGATGCCATGCCGATCGAGTTCGAAAGCTATGACCTTTCGCGCGAGATCGTCGTGCCCGGACATGGCGAAGTGACGATCTACGTCGGACCGCTGGACGCCGGAAGCTACCAGTTCTTCAATGACTTCGACCATGACATGCAGGGAGCTATCGTCGTCAAACCTGCCGCCGGCAAAGGAAACTGATCATGCTTGCAACGGCAGTCATCATGTTTCGGGAAGTGCTGGAAGCCTCCCTCATCATTGCCATCGTACTGGGCGCCAGCCGCGGCATCGTCAATCGGGGCAGATGGGTCGCTGCGGGCATCGCGCTCGGACTGCTGGGCGCATCCATCGTAGCCATGCTGGCCAATGTCGCTTCTTCCGAATTTTCCGGCAACGGGCAGGCATTGCTCAATGCGGTGATACTGCTCAGTGCAGTGGCCATGCTGACATGGCACAACGTGTGGATGAGCGCACATGGCAAACAGCTCTCATCGGAAGTCAAAGCCGTCGGTACCGAGGTGCAGTCCGGCCAGCGCCCGATGACCGCATTGCTGATCATCACGCTGGTGGCGGTCATGCGCGAGGGATCTGAAGCGGTGCTGTTTCTCTGGGCAATTGCCACGGGCGGCGAGCAAAGCATCAATATGCTGATGGGCGGTTTAGGTGGCATAGTCGTCGGCATCCTGGTCGGCCTGCTCCTGTATGTCGGCCTGTTGCGCATCCCGACACGGCACTTTTTTTCAGTCACGAGCTGGCTGATTCTGCTGCTCGCAGCGGGCCTCGCGGCTCAGGCTGCAGGCTTTCTCAATCAGATAGGACTTCTGCCCGCGTTGGGTAACGGCTTGTGGAACACTTCCGGCATCCTGAGCCAGAGCAGCCTGATCGGGCAATTCCTGCACATACTGATAGGTTACATTGCGCGTCCGTCGGGCATACAGGTCGTGTTCTATGTTGGCACCTTGCTGAGCATTTTCCTTTTGATGCGCGTCTATGGCGGCAACCGCAAAGCGCGGGTAAAACCTATAGAAAACCGGTGTTGAAAGGCGATCGCAACTTCATCTGCTCTGGCAAGTGAATAAATTTACGCAAGCCTCATGTAACAATCCAAGGGAGTCATACGATGACAACGAATTCAGCAGCAATTGCGGCACTTGCCACCATGTTTACTTTGGGAGCGGATGCTGCCCGCGCGGAAAACGACTTCATCGTCTATTCGCCCAGCGTAATCCAGGGGCAAAGCGAAGTCGAAGTATTTGGCTTCGCCTCACAGGACGGCCGCAGCGCTCTCAATGGCGCTAGCGGCTACAATGTGTCGGTGGCGCACGCCTTTACCAGCTGGTGGAAGGCCGAAGCTTACATCGGTCAATTCAATCGCGATCCCGGAGGCTCAACGCAGCCTTCAGGTTATGAGCTGGAAAACACATTCCAGCTTACCTCTCCGGGTGAATACTGGGCGAACCTGGGGTTTCTGGCATCGTATGCTCACAGCAAACAGGAAGGCGTGCCGAGTGCTGCCGAATTCGGCCCGCTGTTTGAGAAGATGTCAGGACATATCAATCAGCGACTCAATTTTATTTTCGGCAAACAGGTTGGTGCTGCGGCAAGCAGCAGCTATGCGATCCGCTCAGCCTACAGCGTAGGCTACAATATCAATGCCGGCCTCGCCACTTACACGCCGGGCATCGAGGCCTACTTTCGCCCTGCTGACAACGCCTACCAGATCGGGCCTGTATTCTCCGGAGAACTGAGATCACATGGCGGGAAAGAGCTGGGATACAGCATCGGCATCGTCTTCGGCGTCAACCCCGGCGCCCCGAGCAGAACACTTTTGGCTCGACTGGAATACGAATTCTTTTGACCTGATGACGTTATCTGTCGAACTGCGTCCAACAATGATATGCGGGCGGCATTGTGCATCTGATTTGCCGGGCAAATATTCGCCAAGAGATGACAGTACATTATTCGGCAGTACGGATTGATGAGCTGCTGGCGGCTTTAAACCGCATCGCGGATGAAGGCAGTCGGGTGAATCGCAGCCTTGCAATGGTTCGACGGGAACAGGCCGGGGGTATCGTCCCCGAAAAATCCCACAGAATTAAAAACGGGCTAGAACATATCAGCTCTAACCCGTTGATTTTTTGGTAGGAACGAGCAGACTCGAACTGCTGACCCCTTGGATGTCGACCAAGTGCTCTAACCAACTGAGCTACGCTCCTTTTGAAGAGGGCGCATTGTAGCCGAAACCAGGTCCGACTTCAAACTTTATTCCGCCCCGCCGGATGAGTTTAATAACCGCTCGACGCCAGATCGTCGAAGCGCGTGTATTCGCCCCTGAAAGCCAGTGCCACCGTGCCGATCGGGCCGTTACGCTGTTTGCCGATGATGATCTCGGCCTTGCCCTTATCCGCCGAATCGGAGTTGTAGACTTCGTCGCGATAAATGAACAAAATCAGGTCGGCATCCTGCTCTATCGCACCGGATTCGCGCAAGTCTGACATTACAGGACGCTTGTTGGGGCGCTGTTCCAGCGAACGGTTGAGCTGCGAAAGCGCCATCACCGGGCATTGCAATTCCTTCGCCAGACTCTTCAGGCCGCGCGAGATTTCCGAAATTTCCGTGGCACGGTTCTCGCTGGCCTTGCCCGCGTTGGAACTCATCAGTTGCAAATAATCCACCACAATCAATCCAAGCTGACCGTGCTGGCGATGCAGCCGGCGTGCCCGTGCGCGCAAATCAAGCGACGACAGGGCGGCCGATTCATCGATAAACATCGGCGCGTCGTTGAGCTTGCCCAGCGCATGAGTCAGCCGCCCCCAGTCGTCATCCTGCAACTTTCCCGAGCGCAGATCGTGCTGATTGAGCTTGCCTACCGAGCCCAGCATACGCATCGCCAGTTGCGCCGCACCCATTTCCATACTGAAAATCGCCACCGGCAGCTTGCTGTCCAGCGCGATATTTTCCGCGATATTGATCGAAAAAGCCGTTTTTCCCATACTTGGCCGTCCCGCCACGATCACCAGATCGCCCGCCTGCAAACCGGATGTCATCTTGTCCAGATCGGCAAAGCCGGTCGGCGTACCCGTCACATCGCTGGCATTATCGCGCCCGTACAGCGTCTCGATGCGCTCGACCACCTGAGTGAGCAACGGCGGCATGGACATGAAACCCTGCTTGCCCTTCGATCCCGCCTCGGCGATCTCGAACACCTTGCCCTCCGCCTCATCCAGCAATTGCGCGGCGTCGCGCCCTGTCGGATTGTAGGCGCTAGCGGCAATCTCCGTACCCACTTCCACCAGTTTACGCATGATGGAACGCTCGCGCACGATCTCGCCATAGCGGCGAATGTTGGCAGCCGAGGGCACATTCTGCACCAGACTGCCCAGGTAGGCCAGCCCGCCCGCCTTGTCCAGCTCGTTGTTATTCTCCAGCGCTTCGGCCACGGTAATCACGTCCACCGGCTTGGCCTGCTCGCTCATGCGCACGATCTGCCGGTAAATCAATCGGTGCTCGCGACGATAGAAATCATCCTCGGTGATCAGATCGGCGATTTTATCCAGCGCGGAAGATTCCAGCATCAAGCCGCCCAGCACCGACTGCTCGGCTTCTACCGAATGGGGAGGCAGCTTGATCTGATCGACTTGCGCGTCAGACTGTGAGAAATTTTGCATGGTATAAACCTGAGACTTGCCAAGAGGCGTATTTTACCTTGCCCCGCGCGGAAAACGACGGAAATAAAAAAGGACTGTTTCCAGTCCTTTTTTATGCTGCTATTTTACGAATATTTCGTAGGGTGGGCTACGCCCGCCTTAATGTTCGCCGAGCACAGAAACCGTGATATCGGCTGCCACGTCGGTGTGCAACTGAATGCTGACGGTGTAATCGCCGACAGATTTCAGATGACCTTCGGCCATACGCACTTGCGCCTTGTCAACTTCAAAACCCTGCGCTGCCAACGCGGTTGCGATATCCGCATTGGTCACGGAGCCGAACAGACGTCCATCCACACCGGCCTTTTGCGAAATCTGCACGGTAAGTCCAGCCAGCTTTTCGCCGCGTGCCTGCGCATCAGCCAGTTTCGCCTTGTCAGCCGCCATTATTTCAGCGCGACGCACTTCGAACTCAGCCATATTGGCTGTCGTTGCACGCTTTGCCTTGCCTTGCGGGATCAGAAAGTTACGGGCATAACCGTTCTTGACCTTGACCACATCGCCCAGTTGACCCAGATTGATCACTTTTTCCATCAAAATTATTTGCATGTCCGATACTCCTAGTGCAAATCAGTATAGGGCAGCAAAGCCAGGAAACGCGCGCGCTTCACGGCGGTGCTCAATTGACGCTGGTAGCGTGTCTTGGTACCCGTGATGCGAGCCGGAATCAGCTTGCCGTTTTCAGAAATAAATTCCTTGAGGATATTCACATCCTTGTAATCTACTTCAGCGATTTTCTCGACTGTGAAGCGGCAGAATTTGCGGCGCTTGAACAGATTATTGCGAGAAAAACGCTTCTTTTTGTCATCGGTACTCTTGCTTGATGGACGAGCCATGATATTCCCTTCTATTGATAAGCCGTTGCACTTAGGCTGCAACGATTAGTCGAGCGGATTTAAGCTTCTACGCTTTCATCTCTGGTCTGAACAAAGTCTTCACTGAGCACTGAACGGGATTTTTCTTCCTTCATCATTGCCGATGGAACAGTGACAGCCGTCTTGGTTTTGACGGTCAGATGACGCAAGACTGCATCATTGAAACGGAACGCATGCTCCAGCTCGTCCAATGCTTCCTGATTGCATTCGATATTCATCAGCACGTAGTGCGCCTTGTGAATTTTCTGGATAGCGTAGGCCAGCTGACGGCGGCCCCAGTCTTCCAGACGATGGATCTGACCACCCTTGGAAGTGACTAATGTGCGGTAACGCTCGATCATTGCAGGTACTTGTTCGCTTTGATCGGGATGCACGATAAACACGATTTCGTAATGTCGCATTACATCTCCTTATGGTAATAAAAGCCCCCCGCCATGCGAGACGGTGGAGCAAGGCTGAAAACCGACTATCGGCTTTACAGGGGCGCGCATTATAATGGAATACACGGAATCGTCAAGGGAAATAATGCACGGGGAAACACCGCACCCCTGGTTTAAGGATAAATAAAGCAGCCAGCCGAGACGATGGATACCCTCCGGGCTTTATCCGCCCTGCTGCACTTGTCATCCCGAGCGAAAGAGCGGTGTCATCCTGAATGAAAGTGCTTTGCCATCCTGAGCGAAGCCGAAGGATATTCGGCGCGCGCAGATCCCTCGACAGGCTCGGGATGACAGAGCTGTGTCATCCAGCCCCACTCTGCCACTCCAAACTCAAATCTGCCCATGCGGGATTCATTTGTGTCACCAACCGGTTCTTTTTTTCACGCCGCCATTTTTTTATCTGCTTTTCCCGCTCAAGCGCCACCATGACGTCGTTCGTGGTTTCGTAGCAGACAAGTTTATTAACGTTGTACTTTTTCGTAAAACCTTCCACCAGGCTGTTTTTATGTTCATATATCCTGCGTTCAAGATTACTGGTGACACCGACATACATCACCTTGTTGTTCCAGCTGGTTAACAGATATACATAGTAGGTCTTGTCCACCGGCTTCTCCTCCCGTGCTGGCAATCATAAACGGATCCCTCCACAAGACCCTTCGGCAAGATCCCTCGACAGGCTCCTTCGGCTACGCTCAGGACTAAAGGGTCGGCATGACAGAGTGGTGTCATCCTGAGCTGAAAAGTGATGTCATCCTGAGTTAAACCGAAGGATCTTACCGAAGAACGCAAGATCCCTCCACTGCGGTCGGGATGACAAGCATGCGGACAGGTTCGGGATGACAAGCATGCGGACAGGTTCGGGATGACAAGCATGAGGACAGGTTCGGGATGACAAGCATGAGGACAGGTTCGGGATGACAAGGAAAAGTGCCATCTCGAACGGATGTGAGAGATCTTAATGCGGATACCTCCACAAGATCCCTCGACTTCGCTCGGGATGACAAGCATGTAAACAGGGTCAGGATGACATATCTGCTCTTATTTCTTCGCGGCACTATTTCCTGATCTGTGACAAATTTTAAAAAATAATCCTAAAGTTTTTTCCCCCTGCACCGATAACTGGAATAACGGCGGTTGATCAAGCCAGCAGCAAACGGCAAACCAAAGTAAACGGCAGATGCCTAACACAGTTACTTTTCAAGGAGAAACGAAATGCCTACTTTTATTAATACCAACATGAATTCGCTGAACGTTCAGATGGCTCTGAACGCATCGCAAAATCAGCAATCCACCGCGATGCAGCGCCTGGCTACCGGCCTGAAAATCAACAGCGCCGCCGACAATGCCGCAGGATTTGCGATTGTCACCCGGATGACTTCGCAAATCGGCGGCGATACCCAGGCCGCAGCGAACGCAAATGACGCCATTTCCCTGACGCAAACCGCTGCCGGCGATCTGACACAAATCACCAACAACTTGCAAACCATGCGTAATTTGGCCGTGCAGGCTTCCAACGCCACCAACAGCGCGTCGGACCGCGCAGCCCTGAATAACCAGTTGCAATCGCTGTCTTCTGAAATTCAGCGCGTCTCGCAAACCTCGGCGTTTAACGGCGTGAAACTGCTGGACGGCTCGTTCACCGCACAGACATTTCAGGTCGGCGCCAACTCCGGTGTCAACAACCAGATCCAGATCGCTTCGATCGCCAGCGCCAGCACCTCACAACTGGGCGCTGTGGGCGGCTCCAGCTACTCTGCCAATGTTTCAGGCTCTACCACAATAAGTGCACTGGCAGCAGGCTCCCTGACCCTGAACGGCGTTGCAATAGGCGCCTCAACGGCTGGCGTAGGCGGTGGCGAGAGCGCTTCCAGCGCGCTCTCGATCGCCAATGCGATCAATGCTTCTACAGCGACTACAGGCGTAACCGCCACAGCCGGTGCAGCAACCGCAACCGGCCTTGCGGCAACGGGCTTCACCGCCATTGCAGCCAATACGTTCTCCATCAACGGCGTTTCCGTGGGTGCCGTAACCGCTGGTGGTTCAGCACAAGGTCAGGGCGCCAACGTAGCCGCAGCGATCAATCTGGTTTCCTCGCAATCCGGCGTGACCGCAACAGCCGATGCGAATACCGGCGTCGTTACCCTGACTGCATCCGACGGCAGAAATATCAATGTGACTGCCAACACCAACAGTATCGGCGGCGTCATTACCGGCGTCGGCACAGCCAGTCTGGTGGCCGCAACCGGCTTCAATTCCACCTTGAGCGACACCGTGACAGGTGTTTCCGCACCTACCTTTGCGGCAGGCACACCAGCGAGCATGACCGTTAACGGCATACTTGTAACCGGTGTGACGGGAACTTCGGCGCTGACCTCATCGCAGAATTTTGTCGCCGCATTCAACACCGCAGCAGCCGCAGCAACCTTTGGCCAGGGAATTTCCGGCATCACCGCATCGACCGATACGAACGGCGTGATTACCCTGTCTTCCAATGGCTCGGTTGCATCCATATCCATTGACAGTGCATCCGTATCAACCGGATTCTCACAGGCTGCCGCCGCCTACACGTCGCAACACAGTTCGGTGAACCTCACCAGTACCAATGTTAATGGCATCGTGGTCGGCGGTACCGTAGCCAATGGTAGTTCCAGCATCGACGGTTTAACCAGAACCGCCACGACTGCCACTACGTCCACCTCAAACATGACCACCATCTCGTCTGTGAATATCTCTACTACCGCAGGCGCAGTTGCAGCGCTGGCGACGATAGACGGCGCACTGGCTCAGGTAACCGCCTCACAAGCCGCGTTGGGTGCCTATCAGAACCGCTTCACTTCAGTGGTCACCAGCTTGCAAACCACCGCGACCAATCTGACTGCCTCACAAAGCCGGATTCAGAGCACCGACTATGCCGCAGAAACCGCCAACCTGTCCCGCGCGCAAATTCTGCAACAGGCAGGGAACGCGATGCTGGCACAGGCAAATCAACTGCCTAACCAGGTGATGACCCTGTTGCGTTAAGTTTAAAAGTGCAACTGTCCCGTCCGGAATTTATATAAAATACCGGACGGGATTTTTAAGCGTGCATGGCAAGTATTAGCGAGAATGATACCCGCCATGCCTGTTTACTCTGATGAGACAACAAGGTAAACACTGATTTATTGCCATAAAGATTCCTCTCTGCGTTCGGAATGACAAAGGAGAATAAATCGGAATGACAGAATAAATCGGAATGATTTATTGTCATTTCGAGCAAAGCGAGAAATCCAATGACTTGATTTATAAAGATTCCTCTCGGAGTTTATCCCGAGTAAAATCGAGAGATTCGGAATGACAGAATAAATCAGTGCTTCTCTAAGTAGTGCAGGGTGGGTAAAGCGCAAGTGAGTATCCACCCTTCATCAGCAGTTAATTGCGGTACAGCTTTAATATTAATCAAAGGAGAGGCAAAATGCTCATCCAGAACACCAGCAATGCAACACCCCAGCTGGCCATGACCGCAGGCAGCGGGTCACCTGTAGCTGCAAACCCCGATGCTCAGATGCCGAAAGTAGCACCGCCGGTAGCACAAGTGACAGCACCGTTGATAGCGCCATCTACAGCCCAGTTGCAAAGTGCGGTACAGAACACCAATCAGTCCATGTCCGGCAAAGGCCTGGAGTTCAGTGTGGACACTGCAACAAAACAGACCGTGGTTAAACTGATGGATACCAACACCGGCGCTGTGATCGGGCAGTTCCCCACTCAGCAGATGCTGGACATTTCAAAAGCCATCGGGCTCATGCAGGAGCAGCTGCAACAGGCAACGTTATCAAGGGCGTCCGTTCCGACCGCGCTTGGCCTGCTGATCACGCAGCAAGCCTGACGGGTATGGCACGCGTAAAATACATGGCTCCCTCACCTCAATCCTCTGGTGAAACAACTAGCCATTCGACTAAGCCATCACAAAACGATAGCCAAGTCGCTGATTATCCCGAAGGGCGAGGAAGCAAACGAACGCTTGCGCGAGTTTCACAGTAAAGGAAACAACATGTCATCCACATCCAGCGTCAATACCGCACCCGCGATAGGCACCAGCGTCATCAACGTGCCGCTCCTCGTCAGTCAGCTGATGGCAACAGAACAGTATCCAATCACGGCCCTGCAGACGGTAAACACTGCCTATCAGGCCAAGCTGACCGCCTTCGGTCAGGTACAAAGCGCAGTTTCCACCTTCCAGACTGCGCTGTCGACACTAAACAGCGCCAGCAGTTTCAAGGCAGTCACCGCCACCGCATCCGATCCCACCGTGCTGTCGGCTACCGCCCTGACCAGCGCCGCATCAGGCAGTTATTCCCTTACAGTCGGCAATCTTGCGCAGGCACAAAATCTGGTGGCTGCCGGACAAACCAGCCTGTCCGCACCGATAGGCACGGGCGCCACCACCACCCTGTCGTTCAATTTCGGCACCATCACCGGTACGGCGACCAGCGGCACATATGGCGCAGGCACCACTTTCACCTCAAACGGAAGCGCGACCAAGACCGTCACCATCGACAGCACCAACAATTCGCTGCAGGGCATACGCGATGCGATCAATGCCGCAGGCATAGGAGTTACCGCCAGCATCATCAATGACGGCAGCGCCACGCCTTATCGACTGGTATTGACGTCAAGCAATACCGGCGCTGCCAACAGCATGAGCATTGCAGTGTCGGGCGATGCGACTGTGAGCTCCCTGCTGGCTTACGACCCGACCTCGACAACAGGGCAAAATCTGAACCAGTCTCTCGCAGCGCTCAATGCGAACCTGACCGTCAACGGCATCGCGGTAAGCAAGGCTACCAACACCGTGTCGGACATCATTCCCGGCGTGACGGTGAACCTCACCAAACCCTCCGCAACGGCTGTTACGCTGACAGTCGCACCGGACACCGCCACCGTCACCAAGAACGTGAACAGTTTTGTGACCGCCGACAACGCGCTGAAAACGACGCTGACATCGCTGACGGCCTATAATGCTTCGACGAATACCGCATCAATCTTGCAGGGCAACCTTGCCATCCTTAACATGCAATCCCATCTGAACGGTTTGTTGAACACGCCGGCTGTCGGCGCCGGTTCATTAACCAATCTTTCGCAAATCGGTGTGACTTTTCAGCATGACGGCACGCTGGCCGTCAACAGTACCATGCTCTCCTCTGCCCTGACGAACAATTTTTCCAGTGTCGCCGGCCTGTTTGTCCCCACAGGCAGCGCCACAGACAGCCTGATCACCTACAACGCCTACAACAGCAGCACACAACCAGGCACCTATCCGGTAAGCATTACGCAACTCGCCACGCAAGGCAATGAGACAGGCACGGCGGCACCGAATCTGACTATCACGGCAGGCGCAAACGACACCCTGAACATGAATATCGACGGAACCAACGCAACAATTACACTCCCCCCCGGTACCTATGCCAGCACGCAGGCATTGGCCGCCGCAGTGCAAACCCAAATCAACGCTTCCAGCACCCTGTCTGCTGCAGGCGCCGCCGTTTCCGCCACGGTCAATGGCGCCGGCGACATCAGCGTTACTTCCAACAGCTATGGCATCACCTCCAGCGTGATCGCGACCGGCGGCAACGGCCTGAGCAATATTTTCGGCACAGCGGTGTCGACGCAGGGAGTGAACGTGGCAGGCACTATCAACGGGGCCGGTGCTACCGGTGTAGGGCAACTGCTCACGTCACCCAGCGGCAATTCGCAGGGTTTGTCCGTGCTGGTGACAGGCGGCGCACTGGGTGCGCGCGGCACGGTCAGCTATTCACAGGGCTATGCCTATACCCTGAACAATTATCTCAACTCGGTAGTCTCCAGCACGGGTTCGCTCACGTCGAGCACGAATGAAATCAACAACGAAATGACCTCTGTCGCAAATCAGATCACGGCACTGCAACAAGGCCTGGTTGCCAAGCAGGCGCTCTACACAGCCCAATATACCGCGCTGAACAACATGATGACCACCATGAACAGCACCAGCGCCTTTTTAACCCAGCAACTCTCCAAACTATAAGGATTCCATCATGAGCTCAGCTGCCGCAATTAATGCTTATAACAATGTCGGTATTGATTCAGGCGTCACTTCGGCCGACCCGCACAAGCTGATTTCCATGCTTTATCAGGGCGCGCTGCTGGCCATAGCCAACGCAAAAAACAGCATCCTGCGCCGCGACATTCCCGCCCGTGGCAAAGCCATCTCCCATGCGATCAAAATCATCAACAACGGATTGAATCTCAGTCTCGACAAGGAGGTCGGCGGCGATCTGGCGCTCAACCTGTCCGCACTGTACGAATACATGAGCCATCGACTGCTGTTCGCCAATATCAACAGCGACATGGAAGTGCTGGACGAAGTAGCCCGTTTGCTGAGCGAATTGAAAGAAGCATGGGAGAGCATACGCCAGCCTGCCCTCATGGCCGCCACACCTGCCGCGCGATCTGTTAAGCCAGAACAACTGGTTTACGCAAAAAGTTAACGAACATGAGCACGGCCATCAACGATTACGAGTTTCTCGCCACCCTGACAGGTCAGATGCGCAGCGCCGCGGATCGGGGAGAATGGGACAGTCTGATCTCTCTTGAACGGCAGTTGAATCTTCGCGTTGCCGGTATGGCATCGGCTGATGAACCTCCGGATGAAACAAGCAGATTGCGCATCGTACAACTTCTGAGGAAAACCCTCGCGGACGATGCCGAAATACGCAGCAACACGCAGCACTGGATGAGGCAGCTGAAAGACATCATGCAGAGCAATCAACAGGAACAGCGCCTGAACAGGGCCTATTACGGCGCCAAGTAAAGACTGAGGAGGGCGTCGTCCCGAGTGAAAGAGTGGTGTCATCCCGAGTAAAAGAGTGGTGTCATCCCGAACGGATGTGAGGGATCTGACAAGTATGGCTCAAGAACTAAAGAAGGGGGTCGTCCAGATCCCTTTGACAGGCTCCTTTGGAGGGTGTGTTGGAACAAATACGTATCGCGATATTCCTCTCCCACGGCCCCGTCACCACTCGCGGGCGAGTGGAGCAAGGACGTGGATTGCATGATGTGCAGGTACAACCAATCCGTGCGGCTAAGGCTTGCAAAAATACTGTTTGAGAATACCTTATGCTGCCCGCCAACCTGATCAGCAGTCTGCAGGCACTCGCCCGAACGGCCAAACCGCTGATCGTGGCGGACAACGCCCCAACCCCTGTCGACAAGGGAGGGGCGATTCATGAGTCGCCCCTGCAACCCGGTCAGCAGTTACAGGCAACCATACAGGAACAGGTAAGCCCGGGATTATTCAAAGTGCTGGTAGCAGGGCAAACTTTGCAGATGCAATTGCCAGGCCAGTTAAAAGTCGGCAATGTCATTACTTTGAAAGTCGAATCCGCAAGTCCGCGCCTGACGTTAAGTTTTTTAGCATCGACCACACCGATCGCCACTGCCGACCAGATCAGCTCCACCTCGCGCCTGCTCGCCAATCTGGCCGATCTGCCGCTTGCCAGAACCCTCATCGAATCGACATCGGGCCGCGCCGTGTGGCAGACAGCGAATTCCGCCCCGGACAGCAAGCAACTGGCCGCCGGTCTGCGCGATGCGCTGGCCAACAGCGGCCTGTTTTACGAATCCCATCAGGCACAATGGGTGGCAGGCGTTCGCAGTACCGCACAACTCCTGATCGAACCGCAGAACCAGTTAGTTCGCGACAACGCACCCGGCAGAACCGCGCAGGATACTCAAACAAATTCCGCATCTTCCGCATCTTCCGCGCTACAACCGGACAAGGTGACGACTGACCTGCCGATTGCCAAGGAATTGCTGCCGCTGGTGCAGCAGCAACTGCATGCGCTGGAGACCCATCAACTCACCTGGACAGGTCAGGTCTGGCCTGGCCAGCAGATGCAGTGGGAAATCCAGGGCGAACCGGAACATCGGCCACTGCAGCCTGATGAGCGCCAGTGGAGCACAGAAATGGAACTTGCCCTGCCCAGACTGGGCGATGTGCACGCCCGCCTGATATTCGGCCAGGGCGGAATCAAACTCACCCTGCACGCAGCAAACGCCGCTTCTGTCGAACTGCTCAACCGGCAACTGCCGGGTCTCGCCCTGTCCATGAAGGATGCAGGCATCCCGCTGGCCGGCGCGCTGATCGAAAAGACATGACAACGGCCCGACAAGTCGCGGTAGCCCTGGCCTATGGTCAAGGCACCGGCGCGCCCAAAGTTGTCGCAAAGGGGCGCGGCCTGATCGCCCAGGCCATCATCGAACGCGCAAAACAGAACGGGGTTTACGTGCATGAATCCGCTGATTTGGTTGGAATGTTGATGCAAGTGGAACTGGATCAGCAAATTCCACCGCAACTTTATTTGGCTGTCGCCGAACTATTGGCCTGGCTATATCGTCTGGAGCACGAGAAACCCCACGCTTTTCCACCGATAGACAAGCTTTAATTTTGTTATCATGTGCGACAATCTTCATAAAGTGGTCGCAACAGTATGGAAAAAGACATTCCGTTAAAAATTGAAATCCTCACCAGCGGCAAGGATGATCAGTACCGCATCACTGCGGCCCGCGAAATCGAGTTTGTTTTACAAAACATCGTAAAAAGCAGTTCACGCATCGCGCTCTACTATTCCGAAGCGAATGAATTCATTCTGACGACTCTGCTGGGCGTGGATGCATCGGGTCTGTGGCTGGAACAAAGCCAGAAATCACGTGAAAATGAGCGAATACTGGAAAGCAAAAAACTGATTTTTGTCAGCTCACTTGCTCAAGTCAAGGTACAGTTCGTCTCCGATCAGGCCGCTGCAGCTACCTATCAGGGCCAGCCTGCATTTTTCCTGCCCTTCCCGCAGAACCTTTACCGCCTGCAGCGCCGCGAATACTATCGGCTGACCACACCCGTTTCACACCCTCTGCTTTGCGTCATTCCCGACCAGCAAGCCGACAAACATCAACCTCATGGCGTCACCATCATGGACATCAGTGGCGGAGGCGTAGGGCTTACCTGCGCAGAACAGGAAACCGTGCTAATTCCCGGGCATAGCTATAAAAACTGCAAGATAGACCTGCTTGAAGCAGGTGAATTTACCGGCACCATAGAGGTAAAAAATCTGGTTGTCATCTCCACTCCCGATGGCGAAACTGTGCGTCGAGCCGGCTGTGAATTCAAAGACCTTGACGGAACATCCACCATTCTGTTGCAACGCTATGTCACCGCCATGCAGCGCACCAAAGTCAAAGACTAAGAACCAGTCGTTAGCCAAAAACATGAAGATTGAATCACGTGAAGTTAACCAACAAGTAGCCGACAAATGCCTCTGGATCCTTCATTACAACAAAACATACAGCTGGAAATAGAGCGCGCTTTACAACTGGCAGCAGCTCAACATCAGGCGGGTGGATTGCAACTCGCCGAAGAGCTTTATCTGGCTATTTTGCAACTCAATCCGAATCATCCGGATGCCAACCACAATTTGGGTATTTTGGCTGTGCAGAAAAACCAGCCATCAGCCAGCCTGCCCTATTTTATGGCGGCACTGAATGCCGATCCTGCGCGGGGACAATACTGGATAAGTTACATAGACGCGCTGTTTCAGGCAGGCCAGGCAGAGGATGCGCGACAAGTACTGGCACTGGCCAGGCAACAAGGATTGCAAGGGGATGATGTCGATGCGCTGGCGTTACGCCTGAAAAGTAGCATACAGACGCCAGAAACGCCAGAATCCACTCAGGATTCGACCAGCACTTCAAACGCATTACAAAAAAATTCAAAAAAAATCAAACCTATCCTGAGCCCAAAAAAATACCCTACTCCACAGAAAATAAATGCACTCTCTGTGCTGTTCAACAAGGGCAGATATGCAGAGGCTCTCCCCCTTGCTCAAAAAATGACAGAGCTTTACCCTATGCACGGTCAAGGCTGGAAAGCATTGGGTATCGCATTCATTCAGACCGGAAAAATCCCGGATGCGGTTGCTCCGTTACAAAAAGCAGCAGAACTATTGCCTGATGACATCGGAGTGCACAATTATCTGGGCAATGCGCTGAATGATATGGGGCAATTAAAAGAAGCTGAGCTCAGTTACCGGCGTATCCTGCAAATAATCCCAGCACATGCAGAGGGTCTCAGCAATCTGGGCAACAACCTTCTGAATCAGAGAAGACTGGAGGAGGCCGAAGAGAGCTATAAGAAGGCGCTACTGAGCAATCCGAATTATGCCGAGGCTCACAATAATTTAGGCAACACACTCTGGGAACTGGGTCGCCTTGACGAGGCAGAAGCCAGCTTCCGACGAGCAATTCAACTTAAGCCCAATTTTACGGCAGCGCATTGCAATCTTGGCAACAACCTTAGAAGTCAAGGCAAACTTCTGGAGGCCGAAACCAGCTACCGACACGTATTACAGCTGGACCCCAATTTTGTAGAGGCCTACAACAATCTTGCCGTCACACTCAAGGAGCTGGGCAGACTGGATGAAGCAGTAGCAAGTTGCCGCCAGGCCGTTGCGATTAAACCCGGTTATGCCGAAGCGCACGGCAATCTGGGTGCGGCTCTGCGAGAGGTTGGCAAGCTCGATGAAGCGGTGCTAAGTTTCCGCCGTGCGCTGGAGCTTAAACCTGAGTTTTCCGAGGCAAGCAATAACCTGGGCGGCCTGCTGCGTATACAAGGCCATTTGAATGAAGCCGTTGAAAGATGTAATAAAGCGCTACAGATACAACCCGATTATGCTGATGCATACAGCAACTTGGGCGGTGCTCTAAAAGAACTCGGAAAACTTGACGAAGCAGAAGCAAGTTGCCGCCGAGCTTTAGAAATTAAACCAGAAGCTGTCGATGCACACAGCAACTTGGGTATCGTACTCCAGGCAAAAGGCAATTTTGATGCAGCCATAGATTGCCACCTTCGAACTTTGGAACTCAAACCGACATTCCGGGAAGCCCGGATGAATCTAGGATTTGCGCAACTCTCTTGCGGCAAGCTAACAGAAGGTTGGAGAAACCACGAATTTCGTGCCGATCTGGATAGAAAGCGATTTCCCCATCTGACCTATTGGGCAGGAGAGAGTCTGCATGGCAAGACCATGTTGATCTCTTGTGAACAAGGCATAGGTGATGAAATCATGTTCGCCAGCCAATATGCAGAAATCATCGCTCAAGCTGATCGCTGCGTCATCGAATGCACGGCCAAGCTCGTCCCGTTATTCAGCCGCTCATTTCCTGAAGCGCGAATGGTGCCCAAACTCAATCCGCCACATCCTGCAACCCTGATGAACGGCTTCGATTATCGATGTCATGCCGGATCGCTCGCACAATGGCTGCGCCCCAACCTAGCAAGCTTCCCGCAGCAAAACAGCTTTCTAATACCGAACCCTGCGCGCGTAGCCTACTGGAAAACTCGTCTTGCGGAACTGGGGCCGGGGCCTAAAATAGGTTTCTGCTGGCGTAGCGGTCTGCAAACAGGCGAGCGCACCCTGCACTACACCACGCTGGATCAATGGGGCCCAATCTTTACTCAACCAAATATACATTTCATCAACCTGCAATACGACGAATGCGCGGCTGAACTGAATGAAGCGAGAGCAAAATTCGGCGTGCCGCTGCACAATTTTCCTGAAGTGGATATGTACAACGACATGGACGAAACGGCAGCGTTGATAGCTGCACTGGATATGGTCATTTCCGCGCCGACCGCAGTAATTTCCGTAGCAGCAGCGCTGGGAATTAATACCTGGGTTATGGTCTATGGGATTTCCTGGGTATCCCTTGGAAATGACCATGTTCCCTGGTATCCAACAATGCATTATTTTACCCGTCCATGGAAAAAGACTTGGGACGAAATCATAGAGCGCGTTGCCGAGCAATTGCATCATTACGCAGACAAACCAATTAATACAAAATGGTAAACAAAACCTCGGACGCGTCATTGCAACAAACCATCCTGCTTGAAATAGAGCGAGCGCTACAACAGGCCGTTGCTCAGCATCAGGCGGGGCAGTTACAGGTAGCTGAAGCGCTTTACCAAGCTATTTTAACACTCGACGCAAATCATCCCGATGCCAACCACAATCTGGGTGTCCTGGCGACTCAAAAGAAACAGCCCGCCAACGCCCTGCACTACTTCCTGACTGCGTTGAATGCCGATCCAACACGAGGCCAATACTGGACAAGTTACATTAACGCGTTGGTTCAGACAGGCCAGCCAGAAGATGCACGACAAGTGCTGGCGCTAGCCAGACAGCAAGGGTTGGAAGGGCGCGAAGTCGATACACTGATACAGCAATTGGGAAGCAGCACGCCAGAACTTTCCAATGCAACCCTTGATGAGCCTGACACGGCTCCAATAGTTTTGAAAAGAAAAGCAGCGCCCAAAGTTCAATCCACTACTAACCGAAAAAAACAACCAAACACCCGGGAAATAAACATACTCTCTACACTCCTGAGCAAGGGAAAATACACGGAAGCCGTCCCTCTCGCACAAGAAATGACAGAGCGTTTTCCTTATAGCGGACTAGGATGGAAGGCATTAGGTATCGCATTCATGCAGATGGGGAAAAATACAGATGCTTTAGCACCAATGCAAAAAGCGGTAGAACTACTCCCCGGCGACATTGATGTGCATAACAATCTGGGCAATATTCTGCATGAGATTGGACGATTGGAAGAAGCGGAACGTAGTTACCGGCGAGTGCTGCAAATCAAACCTGCGTACGCTGAAGTTCACTGCAATCTGGGCAATAACCTCAGGAATCAGGGACGACTCAATGAGGCCGAATCCAGCTACCACAGAGCGCTGCAGCTCAAGCAGGATTATGTAGAAGTACTAAACAACTTAGGCAACATGCTGCTTGAATCAGGTAAATTGAATGAAGCTGAAACCAACTTTCGGCGAATACTGCGAATCAATCCGAATTTTGCGGAAGCTTACAACAATCTTAGCGTCACGCTCAAAGCGCTCGGTCGACTGGACGAAGCAGTTGAAAGCGGTCGTCGTGCAGTCGCGATCAACCCAGTCTATGCCGATGCGTGCAATAATTTGGGCGGACTTTTCCGTGATCTTGGCAAACTTGACGAAGCGGCATCAAGCTTCCGGCGAGCGTTACAAATCAAACCCGATTTTGCTGAAGCAAGCAGCAATCTCGGCGGCACACTGCGAGAGCTCGGACAACTCGATGAGGCAATGACATGGTGTCGCCATGCGATAACGCTGAACTCCGCCTTTGCCGGGGCGTATAGCAATATGGCTGGCGTACAAAAGGAACTGGGACAACTCGACGATGCAATTGAGAGCTGCCGAAAAGGAATCGAGATTGATCCAAATTACTTCAATGCATACAGCAATCTAGGCACTATACTTAAAGTCCAGGGCGAATTTGAAGCAGCGATAGTCTGCTTCCGTCAGGCATTAGCCTTAAAACCGGATTTTCAGGCAGCCCGGATGAACCTAGGATTTGCCCAGCTATCCTGTGGCCAGTTGACTGAAGGCTGGAAAAATCACGAATTTCGCACCAGTATCGACAGAAAACGATTTGCCCGCTACACCTGTTGGGCTGGTGAAAATCTGGCTGGCAAACACATCTTGATCTGGGGTGAACAAGGAGTCGGTGATGAACTCATATTCGCCAGCCAGTATGCCGAAATCATAGCTCAAGCAGGTCACTGTGTCATCGAATGCGCTGTTAAACTCGTTTCGCTTTTCACTCGTTCATTTCCCGAAGCGCAAGTTGTACCCAAATTAAATCCGCCACATATTGCCACTCAAATGGGATTCGATTATCAATGTGCAGCAGGATCACTTGCACAATGGCTACGACCAAACATTGCCAGTTTCCCACCTCAAAATTCTTTTCTGATCTCTGATCAAAACCGTGTCGCATACTGGAAAGCACGCTTCGCCGAACTCGGACCGGGACCTAAAATTGGTTTCTCCTGGCGCAGCAGCATCATCACCGGCGAACGATCTTTATCCTGCACAACACTCGATCAATGGGGCCCTATCTTTACTCAGCCGGGCGTACACTTTATCAACCTTCAATACGACGAATGCAGTGCCGAACTGGATGATGCACGCAATAAATTCGGCATACCCATGCACAATTTTACTGAAGTGAATATGTACAACGATCTGGACGAGACAGCGGCGCTAATCCAGGCACTGGATTTGGTGATTACCGCGCCAACTTCAATATATGCATTGACAGCAGGACTGGGCGTCAACACCTGGGCAATGACCTACGGCATTGCCTGGCTTTCCCACGGCACCGAACATTTCCCCTGGTTTCCAACCTTACGTTACTTCAGCCGACAATGGAATCAAACATGGAACAAAACCATAGAGCACATTTCTGAGCAGTTGAAATCGCATGTATGGGAATCTCAATCCAAAAGACCTGCAAATCGCCAAAAATGACTATTGAGTATACCTTGCAACAAGCACTTACGCTGAAAATAGAACATGCTTTACAACAGGCAGTTGCTCAGCATCAGGCAGGATCGTTGCAGGGAGCTGAAGATCTGTATCGTGCTATTTTACAAGTTGATCCGGATCAGCCTGATGCCAACCATAATCTGGGCGTATTACTGGTGCAGATAAGCCAGCCTTCCGCAGCCCTGCCCCATTTTCTGGCGGCACTGAATGCAGATGCGACAAAAGGACAATACTGGATCAGTTACATCGACGCGCTGATTCAGGCGAGCCAATTGGCGGATGCAAGGCAGATTCTGACACTAGTCAGGCAGCAAGGCCTGGAGGGTGAGGAAGTCGATGCGTTGGCACTGCGACTGGGAAGCAGCAAACAGACAGTAGCATTTTCCGATGTTGATATGTCTGTCATCGCACCTGATGTAACTGAAAAAACCAAAGGAACCAAAAGAAAAGCAAAAGCGAAACCCGCCACTGACCGAAAAAAGCATCCAAGCGTCCAGGAAATGAACACCTTGTCGGTACTGTTCAGCAAAGGACGCTACGCAGAAGCTGCCGGTCTCGCCCGAAAAATGACTGAGCGCTTTCCATTTCACCCCTATGGATGGAAGGCATTGGGTGCGGCATGCAGACAAATTGGACGGAATACAGACGCGCTGATGGCGATGCAAAAAGCGGCAGAGCTCGCCCCTGATGACATTGAGTCGCACAACAATCTGGGCAATATCCTGCTTGAATCGGGGCGCATTGAAGAGGCTCTGAGCAGTTTTCGGCAGGTGATAGAAATAAAACCTGATAATACCGATGCGCATTGCAATCTAGGGGTTGCACTGAGGCAATTGGGTCGCCTGAATGAGGCACAGGCCAGTTATCGGCGAGCACTACAAATCAATCCCTCCTTTGCTCAGGCACACAACAATCTGGGCAATACACTCAAAGACCTGGGTCGTTTTAATGAAGCTGAAGTATGTTACCGGGACGCGTTGGCGATTAAACCGGACTATTCTGAAGCTCACAACAATCTTGGCGCCACCCTGAGAGAACTCGGGAAATTGGATGAAGCGGTGGCTTGCTATCGATGTGCGCTTGCAATTAAACCCGACTACGCTGAAGCCCATAGTAATCTGGGATTTGCGTTGCGCGATCTGGGCCAGTTTGACGAAGCACTGGCAAGCTGCCATCGTGCGTTGGAACTCAAACCGGATTATGCCGATGCACATGGTAATCTGGGCGGCATACTCAAAGAACTCGGACAACTTGACGATGCAATTGCAAGCTGCCGCGAAGCTCTGGCGATCAAACCTGATCTCGTCATCGCACACAACAACCTGGGGAATGCGCTGCAAACACGCGGGGATTCAGCAGCTGCGATAACCAGTTACCGCCAGGCATTAACGCTTAAACCGGACTCTATAATGGCGCGATACAACCTGGGGTATGCGCAACTGGCTTGCGGGCAACTGACCGAGGGATGGGAGAACCACGAATTTCGCACCTGTATCGACAGAACGAGATTTACTCAACTGCCGTATTGGGCAGGAGAAAGTCTGACAGACAAATCCATCCTGCTCTGGAGTGAACAAGGCGTCGGGGACGATATTATATTCGCCAGCCTGTTTTCCGAGATCATTGCCCGTGCTGACCGCTGCATCATCGAATGCGCCCCCAAGCTCGTGCCGCTTTTCACCCGCTCTTTTCCCGATGCACAAGTGATTGCCAAGTCTGACCCGCCTCATCCTGCCACTCAAATTGGTATTGATTATCAGTGCGCTGCCGGATCTCTGGCGCAATGGCTGCGCCCGACTCTGGCAAGTTTTCCGCATCACAACACCTATCTGATACCGGATCCTGCGCGCGTCACCTACTGGAAGATACGCCTGGCAGAACTCGGCTCTGGCCCTAAAATCGGCTTCAGCTGGCGCAGCAGCCTGATGACCGGTGAGCGTCCTCTGTCCTGCACCACCCTCGACCAGTGGGGGCCGATCCTTACTATACCCGGCGTGCATTTCATCAACCTTCAGTACGACGAATGCAGCGCAGAACTGGATGAAGCAAGGCAACGCTTCGGCGTACCACTACACAACTTTACAGAAGTGGATATGTACAACGATCTGGACGAGACAGCGGCGCTAATCCGAGCGCTGGATTTAGTGATTACCGCGCCAACTTCAATATATGCATTGACAGCAGGACTGGGCGTCAACACCTGGGCAATGACCTACGGCATTGCCTGGCTTTCCCACGGCACCGAATATTTCCCCTGGTTCCCAACCTTGCGTTACTTCAGCCGTCAATGGAACCAAACGTGGAACGAAACCATAGAGTATATTTCTGAACAGTTGAAATTGCATGTATGGGAATAATACATACACCATTCAGCCTCTCTTTTTTGATGCAGATACCCTATCTTTGAGTTGTTCAATCCGCTTTTGCGGGAGACAACAATCAGGACCGCCGGGGGGTATGCAACTAACCACCCTTTTTTGAGCTAACAAACCGATCACCATCGCCATACTTTGGCAACCTGCAATGATGTCCGCCGCAGCAATTTCATTAAGCAAAGGTTCGCTGCCGCCAACCCGAACAAAACCAGCACTCGAATCCACAAAAAATTCATATTTCCCGGAGGCATCGGAAGGATGCGGACGAATCACAACCTCCTCGACACGGTCTTCAAGAGCATCGATATTTTTGAGAAGATATTCGATGGCATCAAATTCCGTATAACCCCAATATCGTTCGTCGCCAAACCGCAGGCGGGCGTGATCAGAAATATTTTCGCTGACAAACAATATCGTTTTCCCCTTCTTATCAAACGCGTGCTGTTTCACACCGAGTTTGGCAATTTCTAACTGCATGTCAATAAAATAGGGATTAGGAACAAGTACGACTGGAATATCGGGGAAGTGCACTCTGACCAGTTTTTCCGCATTCTCATCACCCACCCAAATTTCATCCGGAAGGTGTTGAACTCCGTTACGAACAAAACGCTCCGGGTAGTTTACCCAATGATCCAGAAAGGCAACGACACGTTTTCCCGCCGTCTTCGCTTGCTCAATTGCACGCCACTCCAAGTCGGATTGCCAACTGGTACCACACAAAACTTCATTACAAGATGATAAAGCTTCGTCCAAAGTACAAATTTCGACTGGGCCAAACCGCCTCTGGAAAACATTAATCGCAGGCCCCGCCAAAACAAAACAACAAGCAATCAGATTCCGGGCGACATAACTTGCCAATATTTCAGCGCCACCGGCATCATGAGAAACGATGGCAAAACGCTTTAAATTACCCATAGTTAAATGGCCTGTACTAGTATATGAACTCATTAATTACGAAACATAATGTCGTGCCATTTTTGTTTCGGCATCCTGCCGAGTGAACTTCCACTCGATGCCACGTTTTTCAATATT
>JAJXTL010000124.1 GCA_021783855.1 Pseudomonadota bacterium | reverse complement strand
GTCTCAATCCTCAATCCTCAATCCTCAATCCTGCAGTCAATTACACCTTGAATCTGTGCACCGTCTGGCTCAGATTTTCGGATATCTGTTCCATGTTCCTGGCATCTTCCACCGTACTCTTGACCACTGCGTTGCTGCTGTTCGCCATGTGGGCAATACGCTCGACATTACGCGCGATTTCGACACTCGCATCGCGCTGCTGATTGATGGCGGCCAGAATCTCTTCCAGACCGCGCTTCACCCCTGCCACCAGTTCATTCGAGCCGCCCAGCACACCGGTCACCTCGTTGATATGTGTTTTACTGCTTTGCAAGGCACTGATGCCGCGCTGCACCGTCTTGTCCACCCGCACGGACTGGTCGCCAATGGTTTTGGTAACCTCATCGATTTGCGATGCGGAAAGCGCGGATTTCTCAGCCAGCTTGCGCACCTCATCCGCCACCACAGCGAATCCGCGTCCCTGCTCTCCGGCACGCGCGGCTTCGATCGCCGCATTCAGCGCCAGCAGATTGGTCTGCTCGGCAATGTCGCGCACCTGCTGTGTCATATTGGTAATGCTCCGGGTATTGCTGACAAATTCGCCGACTGAACTGGCGATTTCGCTGACTGCGCGCTCGACCAGCTCCAGCTCCTGAATCATTCCGGCCAGACTGGTCTGCCCCTGATGAGCGCGTTCGGCGCTCTCCTCAGATAGTTTGGCGACCCGGCTGACGCTCTCGGCAACGTGATTGATGCTGACACTCACTTGACTCACCGCACCCGATGTGGTGATGGCCGCATCCGCCTGCTGTTGCAACCCCTGGGCAATTTCCCCGGCTTTATCTGCCAGCCTGTGTGCGGTGCTGACGACCTGACCTGCATGACCTTCGACCTGACTGACGATAACCTGAAAACTTTGCGCGAGATTGTTGAAAGCCTGCGCCGTCTGTCCGATCTCATCTTCACTGCGCACAATGGCGCGACGAGACAGATCGCCGCTGGTCTGCATGGTCTGCATCGCCTGCTGCAACTCCCGTGCCGGCCGAGTCATAAAACCGATCAGCCAGCCGATCACAAAGTACAGGAACACCTGCAGGACAAGTTGCACCCCCCACATCGCAATATTGACTTGCCGCATTTTGGCAAAGTCATCCGTCAGATCCAGCGTGATACTCCCGGCCCCGTTCACCGTGCCGTCGGTTACGTTATGACACATCAGGCAGTTGGTGCCGCGAAATTCCTTGTGCGCAATAAAGGGCACGACCACCCGCAACGCATGCTTGCCAGGCTCATCTATCAATCGGGTTTGCACCTGAGCGGTATCCAGTGCCGCATGATCCATCTCGTCTACCGGCTGCTCCGAGGGGAGTCCGGGCCCGAACTGATTCTGCACAGGCTTGTTGCGCATCACGCGCAATTCAAGCACCTTGTCCGATGCGCCCATCTTTTTGACATACAGCTCACGCTGATCTGCCTGACTGATAATGCCGTTAATCATCAGCATATTAAGACCGTTCAGCAAGCCATCCGCCGACACCAGCGCCTTCTGGCGAGCCTCGTTCAGCACGTTCTCCTCAAACTTGTTCAGCACCGTGCGCTGTGCCGCCAGCATCACCAGCAACAGAATCAGTTGAATGGGCAATTGCAGCTTATACTTCAAGGGAAGGCGGCTCCACCAACTACTCATCGTTTTCTCCCGTGCGACTTGCGTTTGAATTATTGTAATGTAGCTACTTTAACGGCAAAAAATAAAGTTTCTTTAGCGGAACAGAGAAAAGAAAACCTGTCAGTTCGTAAGACTGAAGTTCAGGAAGACAGGGGTTGACATTTCAGGATTGAGAAAGAAACGGTTGCTCAACTGACGGCCGGAAGGGAGTTTGTCAACATGACAGGACGGCTGCCGCCCGCTGATGACGAACATAGCCGGATTGACCGGGAATCGCATACCGAACAGCAAGCCAACTTATGAAGCACGGCTAATGGCGTGCAGCAGGTGCAGCAGGCAGCGCCTGCACCCCTTCCTTGATGGCATCCTTGACATTTTGTTCATCGCCTTCCGCATCCAAGCCGACCGTTCCGCCGTCGTGGCTGGCCGCTTCTTCCGCCTTCTTGTTCATCACAATCAGGCTGATGCGCCGGTTGGCAGGGCTCAACGGATCATTCTTATCGAACAATACGGCAGAGGACAGCCCCACCACGCGCACGATTTTCTCCTCACTCATCCCGCCGGCCAGCAACTCGCGGCGCGTGGCGTTGGCTCTGTCGGCAGACAGCTCCCAGTTGCTGTAGCCATTTTCACCGCCACCATATAACGCCGCATCGGTATGACCCGAGATACTGACCTTGTTGGGCACTTCATTCAATGTCTGGCCGATCGCCCGCAATATCTCCCGCGTGTAAGGTTCGAGCTGCGCGCTGCCGCTCTGGAACATCGGACGATTCTGCGCATCAACGATCTGAATGCGCAACCCTTCGCTGGTCATATCGAGCAGAATCTGATTCTTGAACTGTTTGAGCTTGGGGTTGCTATCTATGGCCTTTTCGATAGTGGCTTTCAATTCCTTGAGCTTCTCCATTTCAATGCGACGTGCTTCCTGCGCAGCCGCTTTAATGTTGATCACTCTCTTCTCGACAGGCGTCTCGCCCTCTTTCACCTGCCCTGAACTGCGCGTCAAGTCCATGCCGCCCCCCTTGATGATGCTGGAACTGTCGCCACTGCCCGAACCTCCCATCAAAGCCACCTTCAATGGTGTCTTGAAATACTCCGATATTCCGGCCAGATCGCCTTTTGCGGTCGACCCCAACAGCCACATCAACAGGAAAAACGCCATCATCGCCGTGACAAAATCGGCATAGGCAATTTTCCACGCACCTCCATGGTGCCCGCCGGCCACCTTCTTGATGCGCTTGATTACAATGGGTCTTTTATTTTTGTCTTCAGCCATGTCTTTGAGTCGCGAGTGGTAAGTCGTGAGTGGTAAGTGGTGAGTGATAAGTGGTGAGTCGCCTGGGCGAACACTTATTACCGTCTACCGACCCCTAACTGGTTTTAACGTTTTTGCTTGACGTGCGCTTCCAGTTCGATAAAGCCCGGTCTATCGCCGGAACTCAGCGCCTTGCGACCGAACTCAACCGCCATGGCAGGAGCATAACCGTTAAGATTCGCCAGCAGTGTAACTTTGATCGTCTGAAAAATCTTGCCGCCTTCTTCGGCTTTCTGTTCCAGCAAGCTGGCCAGCGGCCCGACAAAACCATAGGCCAATAGAATACCCAGAAACGTCCCCACCAGCGCATGCGCGATCAAAATACCCAATTCCGCCGGAGGCATACCCACCGATTCCATGGTATGCACCACACCCATCACCGCCGCAACGATACCAAACGCCGGCATGCCGTCGCCCAGCTTGGCAATGACATGCGATGAAACCATGGCCTCGTGATGATGCGTCTCAAGTTCGACATCCATCAAATTTTCTATCTCCATCGCATTGAGATTGCCACTGACCATGATGCGCAAATAATCAGTAATAAATTCAACCACATGATGGTCGGACAATATTTTCGGATACTTGGAAAAAACCGGACTCTCCTCAGGCTGTTCGACATCCCCCTCAATCGACATCAACCCTTCCTTGCGAACCTTGGTCAGCAACTCGTACATCAGCGCCATCAATTCCATGTAGGTGTCCTTGGAATACTTTGCCCCCTTAAACACCGTAGGCATATCCTTCAGGGTAGCCTTGATGGCGGTCATGTTATTTCCGACGAAAAAAGCACCCATCGCACCGCCAAATATCATCAACAACTCAAGAGGTTGCCACAATGCACCGAGGTGGCCGCCCGCCATGGCAAAGCCGCCGAATATTGAAGCGCACACCACCACATAACCTACTATCACTAACATGCAGCACTCCTTAGTTTTATTTCTGCCGACACATTTTAAAACAAATCAGCCCGACAGGCATGGCAAATATCCGGTATCCGAAGAGACAGCGGCATTAAGGCGTGACGGGCACCGTCTGGCTCATGATCGGGGTTGCGTATTACAGGATGATTAGGGAATGAATCAGAAGTAGTGCGAGGGCGAAAGAAAACAGACATGCAAGGATGCCGCCTTAACCCTCTTGTTCGGCAAGCTGCTCCTGCCTGGCTTTGTTGTTCGTTTTTCCGGCGCGCGCAGGCGGGTGACAGATGCCACACACGTAGTTTGCGTGCAACTCGTTGGTGTGCGTGACGAACTCGCCGCCGCATTCACGACAGGGAACCAGTTGCATCATGCCTGCCTTGAAGAAGCGCACCAGAAACCATGCGCGGGTAATGCTCAAGACCACATCGCTGCCTTCTATACCCTGTACCTGATCCAGGTATAAACGGTAAGCGGTGATCAAGGTCTGCACCCCCCGGGTTCCGGCATTTTTAATCAGGAACTGATAAACCCCCATAAACAGCGAAGAATGAATATTGGGCAGCCAGCTGATAAACCAGTCCGTTGAGTAGGGCAACATTCCCTTGGAAGGCGACTCGCCTTTGACCTCCTTGTAAAGCTTGAGCAGGCGTTCACGGCTCAGCGTAGTTTCTTCCTGTAAAACCTGCAGGCGTGCGCCCATCTCGATCAGCTCTGTGGCGATTTTGACCTGCTGCGACTCACCCAATACGGTTTTACTTGCCATTTCAAGCTCCCGGCTAGAACGATTCTTCGGCTGTTTCTTCGATTGTTTGTGACGACATTAAAATGGCGGCATGCATTTGCGCCATCATGCGGCTCTTGCTGTAATCGGTCACCATATTCAGCAGGATATTTTCGTCAAAACGGAAACTGCACAATAGCATATTACAACTGGCCATTTTGAGTATTTGTGCCGGCGCGAGACCGCCTATCGTGTCAACCAGATCCTGACTTAACCCTAAACGAAAGATCGCCGCCGATTTGTCCTGCTTGATCATTTGCTGAGCCAACATCAGGTAGGTCAGATTAAGATCGCGAATACCTTCTTGCAATTGCATGGTGTTCATAGTCATCTCCCGCTATATGAGCAAAAACGCCAACCTTGATGATTCGACTGGCAACGCTGTCCAATTCGGACGGTTGCATTCTGCGTGAATGGCGAAATAAAGAATATCGGAAGCCGGCTGTTTTTTTTGTAGGGGAGAAGAGCGATCAGATGTAGGAATTTGGCCTACAAAAATAGACCCCTCCGGCTCAAACATGAGCCGGAGGGGTCTACCGAGTGCTGTTTGCGAGGGGTCAAACTGTCACTCTTGGTTTAGTTATCGGCCGCAGTTTAAAAAACTTTAGGCTTTTTTATAAATATTTATTACTTAATAAACAATAACTTAAAAATTATTTAAAATTTTTTCAAAAAAACTTCTAAATTTTTCTCAAGACGACCCGCTTTTTCCAGGCTGCAACAGGGTCAATTTTCGCCTTTTTCAGATCAACTCATGCCTGCTTGAGTTTCAGCGTAGCCAGCGTTTTTTCGCGCGTAAAATGCAGCAATGCTTCATTCTCATCCAGCAACTCGCCATAGGACGGGATCATGGTTTTTAATTTTTGTTGCCATTCGGCGCTTTGCAAACGTGATTTAAAGCAACGTTCGATTACCGCAAGCATCGCCTGCACCGAAATGGATGCGCCGGGCGACGCACCCAGCAGGGTTGCCAGCGTGCCGTCCTTTGAACTGACAATCTCGGTGCCGAATTCCAGACGCCCGCCTTTCACCTCACACCCTTTGATGATCTGCACACGCTGCCCGGCCGAAGCCAGCTCCCAGTCTTCCTCCCTGGCGTCTGCATAGAACTCCCGCAAACTTGCCACACGGTCCTTGTGCGATCTTAACGCCTCGGTGATGAGATAGCGGGTCAGATCGAGATTATCCCGTGCCACTGCGAGCATCGGCTTGAGATTAGTGGATTTTAGCGATGAGAACAGATCCAGCACCGAACCTTCCTTGAGAAATTTGCTGGTAATGCTGGCGAACGGCCCGAACAACAAGGCCTGCCGCCCGTCGATGATCCGGGCGTCGAGATGCGGCACCGACATCGGCGGCGCACCCGTAGGCGCATTGCCATAAACCTTGCTGGTATGCTGTTTCACCACTTCCGGATTTTTGCAGATCAGCCATTGCCCGCTGACCGGAAAGCCGCCATAGCCCATCGCTTCGGGTATGCCTGACTTTTGCAGCAGCGGCAACGCACCCCCTCCCGCACCGAGAAACACGAAACCCGCATCTATCGTCTTGCTGTGCCCGCTGTGATTATCCCTGACACGCACGTGCCAGCGGCCATCCGGGTATTGCTTCATGCGGGTGACGGTATGGGAAAGCTCAAGGCCAAAAGTGGCATGTCGGGTCATCGCCCTGACCAGCTTGCGTGTCAAAGTGCCAAAGTCAACATCCGTGCCGTGTTTGACCTGGGTGGCTGCAACCGACTGCCTAGCGTCGCGATTTTGCATCACCAGCGGCATCCACCGCTTCAAGACTTCGTGATCTTCGCTGTATTCCATTTCTTCAAACAAATGGTGCGCGTGCAAAGCCTCATAACGTTTACGCAGAAAAGCCACATTATCCGCACCCCAGACAAAGCTCTGATGACAAATCGGATTGATGAATTTTTCAGGCGCCGGCAATACGCCGGTTTCCACCAGATAAGACCAGAATTGCAATGACGCCTCGTACGCCGCATTAATCGCCAGCGCACGACTGATATCAACCCGTCCATCCGCCAGTTGCGGCGTGTAATTGAGCTCGCAATATCCGGCGTGCCCGGTTCCGGCGTTATTGAGCACATGCGAACTCTCATGCCCTACACGGCTTAATTGTTCGACCATCATAATGGTCAGTGCAGGATCCAGTTGCATCAGCAGTTTGCCCAGTGTGGCGCTCATCACTCCGGCGCCCACCAGCAATACATCGACTTTTTTAATCGTCATTGACTACGCCTTGACGAACACGGCAATGGATTCCACATGCGAGGTCTGCGGGAACATATTCATCACACCTGCCGATTTGAGCACATAGCCTCTTTGCACCAGCTCAGCGGCATCGCGCGCCAGCGTTGCCGGGTTGCAGCTCACGTAGACAATCAGCTCAGGAGCAATCTCAGGCGTGATGGCTTTCACCAGCTCCATCGCGCCATCGCGCGGCGGATCGATCAGCCACTTGTCGAATTTGCCCAGACCGGCAAGCTTCGCCTCATTCATCTCGAACAGATTCATACTTTTGAATTGCGCGTTGCCTGACAAGGCATTGGTTCCGGCATTTTGACCGGCGCGTTTGACCAGCGCGTCGCTGCCTTCGATGCCCATAACCTGAGCCCCGCTGCGGGCGATAGGCAGGGTAAAATTACCCAGACCGCAGAAAAAGTCGACGATGCGCTCATCGGCTTGCGGGTTGAGCAATCGCATGGCGCGGCTCACCATCACGCGATTGAGCGCACTGTTCACCTGGGTAAATTCGCCCGGCGCGAACGGCATGATGATATTAAATTCAGGCAGACTGTAGGACAGCGCAGGTGCATCCAGCGGATGGAACGGCACGATGGTTTCCGGCCCCTTGGTTTGCAGCCAGAACTGAATCCGGTGCAGATCGGCAAAGGCGCGCAACACGGCTTCATCCGCCTCGGATAGCGGCGCCATCACACGCAGCACCAGCACATACACCGCCTCACCGACCGCAACCTCGATCTGCGGCAACTTGTCGCGTATCGACAAACCCTCCACCAGGCGGGCCAACGGCGCAATCAAGGATGCAATTTTGGGCGCCAGTATCTCGCAGCTTTGCATATCGGCGACAAAACTGCTGCGCTTTTCGTGAAAACCCACCAGCGTCTTACCCTTTTTGATGACGTATTTGACCGAGATGCGCGCGCGCTCGCGATACCCCCAACTCTGCCCGTAAATCGCCGGCAGGATGGTTTGCGGCTTGACCCGGCCGATGCGCGCCAGACTGTCTTCGAGGATGCGCTGCTTCACCGCAACCTGCACTCTTGCATCCAGGTGTTGCATGGAACATCCGCCGCACACGCCAAAATGCACGCATTTGGGTGTCACGCGGATCGAGGCGGCGCGATAAAGCTGCGTCATTTGCGCCAGTTCAAAAGACGGCTTCTTGCGATAGGAGGCGTAGCTCACGGTCTCACCCGTCAAGGCGCCTTCGATGAAAATCACCTTGCCGTTCGCATGCGCGATCCCCCGGCCTTCCTGGTCCAGCGATTCAATGGTTACTCTGTTATCTGTATTCAATTCAAATCCAATTTAATTTATCGCACCATACGTGTTCAATGTAGGTTGAGCTATGCCCACCCTGCCTGGTATATACGTTTTGATTTAGCGTACCCCTATACGATTATCGATTAAGTCCAGCAATCGCCCCAACGGCGTGCAAACCGCCAACCAGCCTGCCAGCACGCCGACGGCGTCAGCGGCCATATCCAGCACATCAAAGGTGCGATAGCCCGTCCAGCCCTGCACATACTCCAGCCCCACCCCAAGCCCCACCAGCGCTGTCGCCACGATCAGCCGCTCACGTCCATTTGGATAAAGCAGGCAAAACCAGAACGAAAGCCCGGCATAAGCCATGACATGTTCGAGTTTGTCTGCATTATCGAAAGTCAGCGGGGCGGGCGGATCGGGCGTCAGCGAGAGGTACAAAACCAGAACGACCATAGCCCAGCCCACGGCTATCCAGAGCTTGCGGTATATCAAGATTCAGGCCATGCCGCCAAAAATTGCTGCCAGTGCGGTAAATCGAGCTTAGTCAATTCACCGCGCAGCAGCTGACATTCTTTTTTGTAAGCATCGCGACTCAACTCACCGCGCATCATCTGAAAACGCAAGTAAACCAGATAGGTATTCGCCACATCGGTTTCACAGTAGTTGCGAATCTCTTCGAGCCGGCCCTGCCGGTACGCCTCCCAGACAAGGCTGCCATCCATGCCC
>JAJXTL010000123.1 GCA_021783855.1 Pseudomonadota bacterium | reverse complement strand
TATTTTCGATACCTCGCTTCAGTTTATGAAGCAACCCAATCGGATCGAGCCAGTTATCATGTTGACGCCGAGAGAGATTGAATGCATGAAATGGTCTGCCAGCGGTAAAAGTTCATGGGATATCGGACAGATACTGCATTGCTCCGCTTCCGCGGTGGATTTTCATTTCACAAATATTCGCCGCAAGTTCGGTGTGTCGACCCGCAATCAGGCTGTTGTGAAAGCCGTACGCATGGGCATTATCACACCGACATAGCCGTTTTACCGTTCGACGCTCGGGTTTCCGTCTGGCGACATTGAGTTTCTGCCCGCTTCAGATCGCCATCCGTCACGATGCCATTGAAATATAGTCCCAGCAGAATGGCCACAGGCGTGGGTATTTCCGATGTTCCCTTCTCGAATCGACTGCCGCGCGATTGTGTTACTCCGAAGCGAGCCCAGAAACGCGCCTGGCTTTCGCGTATCTCTTTGCGATATTTGAGCAGTATTTTGGGCTGTATTCCGTTTGCGGCGTCTTGTATGAACCTCATTGTATTTTTCCCTTTTTAAGTCTGTTGCCGAGCAAATATTGTTTTGCGACGCAGATCGGAAATTATGCAACAAAACATAGCTTCTTCGCACCTGGCAACCTTGATAGTTACTAAAAATATGCAAAAAGCATAATTTCATGCCACCTGGGTAATCCAGTCAATTAAAAAAGGGGCGGAAAAAATGTCACATTCAATCAAAATAGCGGCAAGAAAAGAGTTCGAGAGCAAGGAGTTGTGGGAAATGCATCGTTTGCGTGCCACCATATTCAGAGACCGTATGGGGTGGGATATACCTGTCATGAGTGGTATGGAAATCGATGGTTACGATGCGCTCGACCCTTATTACATGATGATCCGTGATCCATTGAAAGGATTGCGTGGTTGCTGGCGGGCGCTGCCGACCGATGGCCCGTATATGCTGAAGGACACGTTTCCGGAATTGCTGTATGGACAACCGGCTCCGGAGGGGCCGAAAATTTGGGAATTGAGCCGCTTCGCCATCGAAGCAGATGGGCCTCAGGGATTCGGATTTTCCGGTATTTCGCTCGATGCACTGCGAGAAATCGTGACGTTCGGAGACAAGATGGGAATTGAGCACTATGTCACAGTCACCACGGCTTCAATCGAACGCATGATGCGACGTGCGGGTTTCGGGGTAACTCGCTTCGGCCCTCCTATGCGTATCGGCGTTGAAAATGCGGTTGCGCTGGATTTCGATATCGGAGAACAAACACACGAGGCGCTGTTTGGCAAACTGCTTGAAGCCGCTTAGTACGGATTCCGGCAGTTTCAGCTAAACGCCTCTTTGAACTGTCTGCGCGCAACGCGCAGACAGGTAATTCGCAAAGCTGGCAAGTCGGCTTCGCACGCATGCCTACCCGTCGTCAGACAGCCGCTGACTGGCGATATCTTCCACGACGGCATGCAGGATTTGATGAGGGAGGGGCGGCGGGGTTTTCCTTCGTTTGACCCATTAGATCGCACCTTGATTGATTTTCTTGCCACAAATTTCATAACAAAACAACTGGCAAGTTTGATAGTTATCCTTGGGATGCAATTAGCTTAGAGTTTTTCCGATTTGTAAATTCGCCACAATGCACAACACAAGCATGTACTGATTAACTGCGAATTCCACGGTTATAAAGATCGTTGCAAGTTGCTTCGATTTTTTATGCAGCGCAAACCGGGCGAGGTGTCGGGCCACAGACAGAAATTAGGGGAAAGCCGCATTGGCGGGCGCTATTGAATTTGCCATAGCCAAACAAAAAATTCGCTTTGAATACAAAAATATAACGGACATGGAAAAACGCTATGAATGCTGTGAAAGATGGTGAAGATCGTGTTGCCAATATTTCTGCGCCTGAAGTTCGGGCAGCCTGTGAATCGATTTTAGCCAGCGATATGTTTCGTGGTGCGCCACGCATGAGTCGTTTGCTGCGATTTCTTGTCGGTAAGGCGATTTCCGGCGCTATTCGGGACACCAGCGAATATGCAATCGGCATCGAGGTATTTGATCGGGATGCTTCTGTTTACAACACCAATGAAGACCCTATTGTCCGGGTTCAAGTCGGGCGCTTGCGTGCAAAACTCAAGACCTATTATGCCAACTCCGGGGTTGATTCCGATATTGTGATTTCCATTCCAATGGGTGGTTATATGCCGGTCATCCGGCGCATGAACGCTGTGAACAACGACTCCAGACAACTCCGCATGTTTGCAATCCATCCCTTTAAATGTGTTTCGCATCATGAAAACGGAGAGACTTTCATGCATGGTTTACATGACGAACTGGTGCATCAGTTATTCAAGGCCTTTGGAAAAATAATTGTGGCGCGCACGCCTTTTTTATCTGGAGACGCCAGCAAAGAAAGGCGTGCTTTTAAACGTGTTTCTCACACTGAAGTTAACCACCGGCTTGAAGGAAGTATCCAAATGGACGCCGCATTCATCAAAACCTCAATCCGTCTAGTCAACGTTTCAACAGGTTGCATCGACTGGTCTGAACAATTTAATCGAAATGTCTCTCTTGCCATCGCACTTCAGGAGGAAATCGCATCATCCATTTGCGGCGCACTAAAGCGCTTTTTCTGTCACGGGTAATGGCGTGTGCGGACGCGGTACTCAATGTTGCGCTTGGAGTTTGAACGCGCGTGAAGTTACCGTAACGCAGGTGGAGAGTTACCTGTCGATACTTATCTGCAAGCAGGTATGACGCTATTGTCCGGTTGTGAAATCTTGATTTTCGAATACGCCGGATTAGTCACGTAATAAATTGTCTTCGACGGCTTGTCATGTAAGGCGTACGGGACATTTTATATGGATGGGGGTTTTATGAAATGTTATGAGGCGCTGTTGAATGATCTGAATGATTATGGCGTTTGCAGTATTTTTCAGGAAGGGGTTCAGTGAATACTTCCGCGACGGTATTTGTCATTGATGATGATCAGAATGCGCTTAAAAAACTGGTACGCTTGATATGCGCCAGCGACTATAGTGCCGTCACCTTTGAATCTGCCGATGCATTTCTAGCTCACATCCCCGATACGATGCCAGGCTGTCTGTTACTGGATGTGAACCTGCCGGATTTGGATGGCCTTGAATTGCAACGAACACTGGTTGCGCGTGGATCGAGACGCCCCATTATTTTTCACACCGCCGATGGAAATATCGCAATGAGCGTCCGAGCATTAAAGGCGGGTGCCGTGGATTTTCTGACTAAACCTTGCCAGGATAAAGATTTGCTTGTCGCCATCAAACAAGGTGTTGCCATGGATAAGGCAGCTCGCGATGCACAAGCGGAACTGGAACGGATCCAGGACAGGTTCGCCATTTTGACCCGTCGTGAGCGGGAGGTTCTCGGTCATGTACTTGTTGGACGCTTAAATAAACAAATCGCCGCCGACCTCGGAACCTGCGAACAGACTATCAAGGTTCACCGGATGCGGATTACGGAAAAGCTGCAGGTGAAATCGGTGGTGGAATTGGTTCGTTTGTCTGAAAAAGTGGGCATTGCAAAGCCCGCGCCAGAGTTATTAAATTTGAAGAAAACGAGTCTGACATCCTGAAATGCCTGCAAAAAAATTACCATCTCAGCAGACAACTATTCCGCTCGATAACGGAGTTGGGCACGAGAGACGGGTGTCGAATGGCCGGAGGCGGTTTTCCGCCTCCGGTTTCTCGTGGTTATGCGCTATGTCCTTCTGAACGTAACGCTATGTCCTTCTGAACGTAACATCAAGCGTACCTCCCTGAAAGTTTCCAGGTAGACTTACAGCGTAAGCGTTTCCATCATCGTTCTGCACGCTACCGGGGCGTGCAGCTCCGGCGCATACTGCGTTAAGTCCATTGTTACCTGCCATGGTAACGGTGATGTTTGTATCCGAGATTCTGACCGAATGACAGGGCCAGTTTGTTGCGCCATCGACTACGTTTGCCATGTGTTTTCTCCTTTATCGTTGTTATTGCAATTGCTGAACCGAAAAGCCCTGCAAACGGGGAAGTTTCCCCGTCCTGAACTGCCTTTTGCCGGAAGAGGCAGCTCAGGAAGGGGAGCGATTGCCGGTTATAAATCTTCCATCGGGGGTTTAAGGGCTCGCCAAAAACACCAACACCGCACATATCGCTTGCAACAAGTTCGGTGTGCAACTTAAGGGTAGGAGTAAGGCTGAATCAGTAAGGCGGATAAATCCGTATTGGGCGGATAAATTTTCATACCGCTCTGGCTGCTGGTATCCCAACCAAAATTAATTTTATAAATTACTGCGCGCGAGCTTTGTGTCGACAGGTCTATCATGACGCACTGACTGTCGGACTTTATCATTACACCTCCCGTATTGACTGGAGCTATGGAAAACATCAGCATGACTTGCTCGACGGGGGCGATGGTATCCTGCATCTGACCGTAAAGCAGGAAAGCACTCATTGGATTACATGTGCCGGAAGAGTTCTGTTGGGAGATTCCGCAGGCGAACTGAGTCGTGGTCATGTTATAAATATCAACGCCTGTTGGAGAACTGCCATCGGTCGTTACGCTGCCGGCTCCGCTGGAGCTGCTGATAGTGAAGCGGTCGCCTAAATCAACTGCATAGCTATTGCCGACTTCGATCATTGCCCCGTTCAGAATGGGAGAAGTGGAAGAGTAAGCTTGATACAGTTCTTGCCAGCTGACTGGAGTGCTCATCGCATAGTTGCTGGTTTTTAGCCAGACCAGCGGAACGCCTATAGTCGGCCCTTGTACAGCCTTGAACGCAAATAGACAGTAACCGGCACCCGATAAGGAGTCTACGGTATTCTGATCCATGGAAATAGTGATGCCGTAAGTTGTGCTCATATGATTTTCATGAGGAGCATCCTAAGCGCCAGGCAAATATCCACCGATATTTGCCATCAACCCGATCGCCAGCTTGATCAATTCTAAGAAAGCAGTCCCCCGACGCGCGGCCTCACGCATTTTTCCACGCGTCAAGGGTACAAAATGCCTGCTATTTGGCTGCCAGCATCATGGACAATTTAGTCGTGGATGCGCTGGATTGAATCAGCAGGGGTTGCATGGCGGTCTTCGGCGGATAAATTGTCATGCCGGTTTGACCGCTGGTATCCCAGCCTGTATTGATTCCATAACTTACGGTGCGTGAGTTGATGTTGGTCAGGTCGATCATGATGCCTTGACTGAAGGAGGTCATGATGACCGCGCCGGTATTGACCGGCTGAGTGGCAAACATCAGCATAACCTGCTCAATGGGAACGATGAGATCATCCATGTTGCCGTAGAGCGTAAAAGCGCACATGGGGTTGGACTGACCAGAGGAATTCAGTTGAGAGATGCCGGCGGTGAACATCGAAGAAGTGCTGTTATAAATTTCAACGCCTATCGGGGAGCTGCCGTCAGTCGAGATGGTTCCGGTGCCGCTGGAGCCGCTGATGGTGAACATGTCGCCTAAATCTACCGGGTAAGTGCTGCTGGCGGTGATGGTTGCACCGCTCTGAACCGCAGTAGTGGAAGAATAGGCTTGATATTGCTCAGTCCAGGTGATGGCGGTACTCAGGGCAAATAGGTTGGTTTGAAACCAGACCAGCGGTGCTCCATTGCTTGGCCCTTGAACGGCCTTGAATGCATAAAGGCTGTAACCGGCTAGGCTATTAACGGTAGTTTGATCCATTGAAATGGTGATGCCATAAGGTGTGCTCATGTGTTTTCCTATTATTTAAGGTTGAGGTTTGAGTTGCGTTCAAAGGCACTAAGTGCCCTTGCTGTTGGTCTACTTCGGCAGTGTCAAAACCCGTCGCGCCGTGAAATTTCCTGCAAGCTGTGTAGGGTTCGGTTCATCGCCGGAATAAATCTTAACCCTGGTAAAATTTCACCGATATTGAACTTAAGTTTAATAGACTGCTGAAAAACTGCGACAAGTGCGCGTCCTGAAAAAATAGCGCCATTGTAAAATCGGGGGATCGGATTACGGGAGTCGGATCGGGGAGCTCAAGACAGATTTTGGCCCGGACAGCTTTGCACGCTGATTGACAGGCTTGCCGCTGGGGGAGGCAGGCCCAGCCATATTGAGCCTGCCAGGAAAAATTTTTATCCCGCGATGTTACCGTAACGATACTTACGTTAAAGTCGGTATGGCTTTACAGTTTGATCCGAATCACAGGGTTGGCGCGAACGTTCAAGCGAGCCTGACACAATGATTTTGCGAAGTCTGCACGAGCGGGGAGGAGGGCGATGGTAAAAATCGAGTCCTACCCCATTGAGTAAACCTATAAAATGAAGGTGGAATTATGACTTGGTACAACATTCAATTTGATTACACCGGGAACGCCCCGACGAAATCTCAAACCTATAACTTCTGCGTCGAAGATTTGGGGTACGATGCAGAAAATGTCGAAGCAGTTGGCCCAATTGAGGTCAAAATTGACGGCTCTTCAAAGGCAAATATATTGTCATCCATTAATGGCGAGTTACCAAAAAAACGAAGCAATACAACGTATACAAAAGCGTTATAACCAATATCGATGTTGTTGAATTTCGACTGCCCAAGCCCATAACAAACCTGACTCAGCAAGGTAAATCCCCGGCGCCAGAGAGGTGCTGCAAGCGGCTACGCAGCACGAACATACCCCCCGAACCGGGCCATGGCTTCGATGACATCGCGCAACCCCTGGCCTAACGCTGTCAGCTCATATTCTGTGGTGGGTGGCACGGTCGGGTAGGCCGTGCGGGTCAGCATGCCATGCTGCTCAAGCATGCGCAGTCTTGCCGCCAGCAGGCGCGGGCTGATGCCTGACAGACTGCGCTGCAACTCCGAATAGCGTTTTTTCCCGCCGAGCAAATCGCGCACGATCAGCGTCGTCCACTTGCCATCCAGAATATTTGCAGTTTTTTGCACCGGGCAGGTGCTGTCGCAAACGCCAGTAAGCATAAGGGTTTGCGTGGCGTAGAGATTTTTGGATTCCATAACTTCCCTTTTGGTAACTACTTCACAATGTGAATTGTAGCAATTATATTGCGTTTCCCATCAACTCAGGAGAATACACATGTTTACTTTCGCATTGAGAGTCGTCGGCAGCATACAAATCGTACTGGGATTGGCTTACCTGCTGGCGCCGAATTTGTTGCTGTTGAAGCTGGGGCACAGCCAGCCCGCAGCCGATTTGCACTATCCGTTGGGCATGCTTGCCTCTCGCTTTCTGGCTTACGGCGTCGGGCTGTGGATCATTAGCAGCAATCCGGAGAAACATATTTTATGGATACGCCTGATGGCTTTGATACAGTTGATCGATCTGGCTGTCGGTGTTTTCTACACCGCAACTGGCGTTGTCCCGCTACCGCTCTCGGCATTTCCAATGTTTAACGCCATCTGGATTGGTTTGCTGTTCGCCTTCTGGAAACCTGCTTCACAGGCCTCGTTGAAAGCTTGCCGCGCATGAAAACTAGCATCGGCAATCTGCACATGATGTGGCTGATGAAATCACCCACTGCCTTGTTCAGCCGGTTATTCGAGTTGCCCTGGTATAGAGGCATGCTTGAGCAATGGGCTGCACCGCTGCAAAAAAACGATGCAAGCGTTCTGGAAGTCGGTTGTGCGGCCGGTGATTTTTCACGCCTGCTCGCACAGCGAAACATGCGGGTCAGCGCGGTGGACAGCTCATCGAAGATGTTGGAAAGGGCGCAGAAAACTGCATCCCCTGTGCTCTTCAGACAGGCCGATGCAATGCAGCTCCCGTTTTCCGAACAGCAATTTGACATTGTTATGGCAGCATCAGTATTGAATGTGGTGGATTCGCCGATCGCTGTCTTGAGCGAGATGCGGCGCGTCTGTCGTGAGGGAGGGACGGTGTCGGTCCTGGTGCCTGAGCAGTCATTTTCAGATGCGGACGCAAAACTTGCAGCAGAACCGTTGTCAGGGATATCCCGAGCCGCGCTTTTAGCCTGGCATCGTATGGCACCAAAAATGGATGCAGATGTTTTGCTGGGATATTTCGAGGAATGCGGCATGTTGAAAATTACCAGCGATAACTTGTTGGGCGGCATGGTCGTTGCTGTTTCAGGAAACCCGGTAATTTCGCATACAATGCCCGCAGGTTGATTAAAGAATTTGAGAAAGGGGAGGGGGGATGTCGGGATATGACGATCTGGTTGCCGAGGCGCTGGCGCGCGTGAAGGAAATCATGCCATGGGATTTGAGCCGCTCACTTGCGGCCGGAAACAAGCCTGTACTGCTCGATGTGCGCGAACCGGCAGAGTTTGAAATGCTGCGTATCCCGGGCTCGATCAACGTGCCCAGAGGCGTGCTGGAGCAATCCTGCGAATGGGATTACGACGAAACGCTGCCCTTGCTGGCAGGCGCACGCGATCAGGACATCGTGGTGATCTGCCGCTCCGGCAAGCGCTCCGTGCTTGCCGCCGACATGATGATGAGCATGGGCTACAGCAACGTGGTCTCGCTAAGAACAGGTGTGCGCGGCTGGAACGATTACGAGCAGCCGATGGAAGACGCAGAGGGTAATCCGCTGGACGCGGATAGCGCCGATGAACTGCTCGCCCCAAGATTGCGCCCGGAACAACGCAAACCCAAAACCCGTTCATGAATTGATCATCATTTCTGCGGGGGCGGGCTGTCTCCGGCTGCGGTTATGATTGAGTCCAAATTTGCCGCAAATTTTAGACCCTGTCTGTTTGGAATTCTTAAACTGTCTTCGAATCAGACGTGAATCGGTCAGCCAGAATCTCGTTTATCACCCTTAACCTGTCCGCCTATCCTCGCTACCGTTGCATTATTTCCCTGTGTTGCGTAGTATCCATCCGATGCTTGATGTTTCCTCACAATTAACATCCAGATCAAAATGGCCACCCGTCTTTGCACCATCCGTAGCCAAATTCCACTCAGGTGGGGAATTTTGCAAGCAGCACCCT
>JAJXTL010000122.1 GCA_021783855.1 Pseudomonadota bacterium | reverse complement strand
TCGGTTTCAAATGTCCGGTAGAACTGTTCATGCCAGACGCTTTTGACTTTAAGCTACATCACGCAGCACTTTTTGCACTTGGTGCTTGAAACCGCCCAGAAGACAAAATTGGCTCTTGAATTCTATTCAGAATGTTTTCGATAGTTACCTCCGTGGCACTCTTAATTTTTTTAAGGTCAACGGATGCATATTTATGCTCAACGATATCCCCCAACATTAATGAATTCCGTTTACACAAAATTCAGGACACCCTCCTGCATCAATCATGTCACGAAGCTCTTGGGCCAACTTCCCATGCCCCAGCTTGGCCTCATGCGCAGCAACCTGCATGGCAATAGACAAAAAGCGCCCCTCATCACCATCGATGTGTGACTTAAGTAATGCTTTAAGTTGTTCAGCGCTTGCCATTTCTTCTCCAATCCTACGACTTTTGAATTATACAGTGCTATTGCGGATAGTAAGTGGGCGCTGAGAATCAAAGACCGCTTTTCATAGTCTAGCTTGATGTTGCCAATTTGCTCGATGCGAAGCGGACGTTCCTGCAAGCTGACCCAAGCACGTTTTCACAAAACCGCCACAGTCCGCTTTGGCCGAGCAGAGGAAACTCATGGAGTTCACTCTGATGGTTTGAGTATCGATTTTTGAACTTCGTGACGGCTTAGTCGATACATATATGCAATCACGGGCACGGAGAGCAATACTCAAGATGCGCAGAATTACCAAATAGCTTAAATAACTATGGGCACGGGGTGGGCACAATTTGGGCACGGAATGGGCACGGTAGGAAAAACCAAAAACTCCATGAGCATTGGTCACCATCAGTCAAACCGTCAGAAATTGCTCTGAATAATTCGAAAACTTGGAATGGAAATTTAACGAACTAAAAAACTGAAAATAGGCTGGAAGCCTTGTATTTGGTGCGCTCGGCGGGAGTCGAACCCACGACCCTCGGCTTCGGAAACCGATACTCTATCCATCTGAGCTACGAGCGCGTTTGAGAAAAAGCAGAGAAACTACTAAGTGAACCAACGGTCATTTTACACGATCTTGCCCAAATGACCTTAAGCTTCGGAAACCAATACTCTATCCAAATGAGCTACGGGCGCTTGCGGTAAAAAATACAGTCTGTCTGAGCATGCCCGACAAAAGAAACCGCAGGGCAACATCAAAAAGCGCACGCAGCATAGCGGATTTTGGCCATTCAGTCCATGACGACCCTCTGAGCATGACAGCAAACTCGTGAAAAGTGCTATCTTCACACCTTTCATATACCATGTTTGTCTCATGATGTTTACCAATCCGGACACAGAAGCAATCAGGCAGTTGCTGAAACAGATACACACCGTGGCGGTGGTTGGCCTGTCGCCAAATGAATCGCGCCCCAGCTTTCGGGTAGCGCACGGCTTGCAAAGCATCGGTTATCGCATTATCCCGGTGCGGCCCATGGTCTCGGAGGTGCTGGGCGAGCAGGCCTACCCGGATCTGGCAAGCTTGCCCGAATTGCCCGACATCGTGGATGTGTTCCGTGCCGCCGAGCATGTGCCGGCCATTGTGGACGACTGCATCAGATTGGGCATCAAACGTCTCTGGCTTCAAGACGGCGTCATCCACGAGGCGGCAGCCAAGCGCGCGCAGGAGTCAGGCATCACCGTGGTCATGGATCGCTGCATGTGGCGTGACTGTACAGCGCTTTGCGAGAACAGATCATGAATCGATGCGCCTGGGCGGGCAGCGACGCCTTATATCAGCGCTATCACGACACCGAATGGGGGGTGCCGCTGTTTGACGACCAGCGTCTGTTTGAATTGCTGCTTCTGGAAGGCGCACAGGCGGGTCTGAGCTGGCTCACCATCTTGCGCAAACGCGAAAATTATCGCGTCCTGTTCGATAATTTCAACGCCTCATGCATTGCGGCTTATGACTCGAATAAAATAAAATCGCTGTTGCTCGATCCGGGTATTGTGCGCAATCGACTCAAGGTACAATCGGCTATCGGCAACGCAGAACAGTTTATCCGTGTGCAAAGCGAATTCGGCAGCTTCGCCACATTCATCTGGCAGTTTGTCGACGGAAAGCCGGTGCAAAATGCATGGCGCAACGTGGCCGAATTGCCCGCCAGCACCGAAGTTTCAGAGGTAATGAGCCGCGAGTTAAAACGGCGCGGATTCAAATTCGTCGGATCGACAATTTGCTACGCTCTGATGCAGGCAAGCGGCATGGTCAACGACCACACGACAGACTGTTTCCGGCATGACGAAGTCAAACATGCCCGGTCTTCCATCATAATAGTCAAAGGAAACAATCACTTATGTTGTTAAAGTTCACCAAGATGCACGGCGCAGGCAACGATTTCGTGGTGCTGGACGGCATACGCCAGCGTATTTCGCTCAGCACGGAGCAATTGCGGATGCTGGCTGACCGGCATTTCGGCGTGGGCTGTGACCAGATATTGCTGGTCGAAAAAGCGCATGACTCAAGTGCCGACTTCCGCTACCGCATCTTCAATGCCGATGGAGGCGAAGTGGAGCAATGCGGAAACGGTGCGCGCTGCTTCGTGCGTTTCGTGCACGAGCAGAAATTAACCTCCAAGCCTGAAATCGTGGTTGAAACGCACAACGGCCTGATTCGTCCCCGCCTGGAAGAAGACGGGCGCGTACTGGTCAATATGGGTGCCCCCGTTTTTACGGCGGAGCGAATTCCATTTTCAGGCGGCACGGTTGAAGTCATACAGCCGCTTATCGTTGCCGGTGAAACGCTGATGATCAGTATTTTATCCATGGGCAATCCGCATGCAGTTCAGGTCGTTGACGATGTTGCTGCTGCGGCAGTGGAAAAATTGGGGCCGCTTATCGAGCATCATCCAAGCTTTCCCAAACGAGTCAATGTCGGCTTCATGCAGGTCATGGACAGACAGCATGTGCGGCTGCGCGTATACGAGCGCGGTTCGGGAGAAACACTATCCTGCGGAACGGGCGCCTGTGCGGCTGTGGTGGCCGGCATCCGGCGCGGCTTGCTGGATAGCCCGGTGAACGTCGCCACACATGGCGGAACTCTGGCTATCGCCTGGGACGGTGATGACACGCCGGTATTGATGACAGGGCCTGCGATCAGCGTATTCACAGGCGAGATTAATTTATAAGGTATGAGCATGAACTCTGAAGACGTTGCACACTATTTGCTGAACACCCCGGAATTCTTTGAGGAACATGCAGAAACGCTGGCGCAGATCAATCTGCCTCATCCTCACGGCGGACGCACGATTTCGCTTTCCGAGCGGCAACTGTTCGACTTGCGCGAGAAGAACAAAATGCTGGAAAAAAAGCTGCACGAACTGGTCGAGTTTGCCAAAGGGAACGACGCTTTGCAACACAAGGTGCACGAATTTACCACGGCGCTGTTCGTCGGCCGCGACCTTGCCACACTGCAAGAGATGATACCGCACCTGTTGCGCGACATCTTCGCCGTGCCGCATGTTGCCTTGCGCCTGTGGCAAGCCACACCGCCCAGCATGGAGGTGCTGATGTTTACCGATGAGCAGGCGAAACCGGTTTGCCTGCATCAGGCCGCTCTCGACACAGCCGGCTGGTTTGGCGAGAGCGCCACACAACTGCACTCCTATGCCTATCTGCCGCTGCATGCAGGCAGTGTGACCATCGGTCTGCTGGTGCTGGCATCCGAAGACAAACAGCGCTTCTACCCGGAGATGGGCACGGTATTTCTGCAACGCATCAGTGAAGCGGCAGCCAGCGCGCTGCACCCGTATCTCGATCACTAATTCGCCGTCATGAGCCGGGTAAAAGAGCCTGTCCTGAGCCTCGCCGAAGGAAGCAATCATCTCTACCTCAACGGTTTCATGGCATGGCTGCGCAATGAGAAGCGCTATTCGGAGTTGACCGCGACAAGCTACGCGCGCGACCTGCAACATCTGTTCGAGCTAAGCGTTGACACGCCGCTTGCCGATCTCAAGGTCCACCATATCCGCCGTTATATCGCACAATTGCACAGCAGCGGTCTGGGCGGGCGCTCGCTCTCCCGCCTGTTGTCTGCATGGCGCAGTTTCTTTAATTACCTGCTGCGCGACCACGGCTTTGACAACAACCCTTGCGTCGGTTTGCGGGCGCCCAAGTCTGCAAAGGCTTTGCCGCAAGTGCTGTCGCCCGATCAGGCGATACGCATGGTTGATCTGCCCGCCGATACACCTGAAGAACTCCGCGACAAGGCAATGTTCGAACTGTTTTATTCCTCAGGCTTGCGACTGGCGGAGCTGGTCGGCCTCAACCCGGAGCAACTGGAGTTAAACACCGGCGAAGTACGCGTAACCGGCAAGGGCAACAGAACGCGCATCGTGCCGCTCGGCGGGTTTGCCATTGGCGCATTGCTAGCCTGGCTCGCCGTGCGCGCACAACTTGCCAATGCAGACGAAGCCGCGCTGTTCGTGGGTCAGCGCGGTGCTCGCATCTCGCCGCGCGTGGTGCAACTGCGCATGAAACAATGGGGCATCAGACAAAGCATTACCAGCAACGTACATCCGCATGTGCTGCGCCACTCATTCGCCACTCATGTGCTGCAATCTTCCGGCGACCTGCGCGCCGTGCAGGAAATGCTGGGGCACGCCAGCATTTCCACCACCCAGGTTTATACCCATCTCGACTTTCAGTATTTAAGCAAAATATACGACGCCGCGCATCCGCGCGCCAAAAGAAAACCACAAACATGACAGAAAAAACCAAATCAGAACGTGCGCCTTCCACGCCGCACCGTGCTTCGCAGGGTCATCGCGATTTTCGCAAACGCCGCGAAGCGCGTCCGTCCGATGTACCGGCCAGTCAGCCGCGCAGCGCGCCGCTGACTGGAAATACTGCCGCGCAACCGGCCATTCTGCTCAATGCGGGCCGTGAGAAATCGTTGCTGCGCCGTCATCCCTGGGTATTTTCCGGCGCGGTCGAACGCATCGATGGCGCACCTGCCAGCGGCGACACCCTGCCGGTGTGCGGCTCGGACGGAAAGTTTCTCGCCTGGGCCGCCTACAATTCCGCCTCGCAAATCACCGCTCGCGTCTGGTCATGGCGCGAAGATGAAACCATCGACGCAGACTTTTTTCGTCGCAAAATTGCAAGTGCAATCGCTGCTCGCGGCACACTAAACGTCTCAATCCGACACAATAAATTTACTCCCCCCGTACGTTCTGAGCCTGTCGAAGGACATGAAAATCCACCTACCGTTGATTGGGTGCAGGCTTCGACAGGCTCAGCCCGAACGGATCTTTCATTGTTTAACTCGAATAATACCGGCATGCGCCTGATCCATGCCGAATCGGACGGACTGCCGGGATTGATAGTCGACCAATATGGCGAAGTTCTGGTGATGCAGATCGGCAGCGCGGGTGCCGAGCGTTGGCGCGAAACGATCGCCGACATCCTGCTGGAGCTGTGCAATCCCTCGTGCATCTATGAGCGCTCCGACTCCGACTCGCGCACGCTGGAAGGGCTGGAGCTGCGCTGCGGCGTGCTGCGCGGCGCACTGCCTGAAAATATCGAAGTCATCGAGCACGGACTGCGCTTCAAGGTTGACGTGGCGGAAGGTCAAAAGACCGGCTTCTATCTCGACCAGCGCGACAATCGTGCGTTGACCGAAACGCTTTGTGCCGGACGCGACGTACTCAACTGCTTCTGCTATACGGGCGGCTTTTCGCTGTATGCGTTGCGCGGCGGTGCAAAATCGGTGCTGTCGATGGACGCGTCGGCTGATGCGCTACACATCGCGGCACAAAACCTGACCCGCAACGGTCTGGATGAGTCGCGCGCCGAATGGCAGGAGGCGGATGTATTTGTGGCCCTGCGCAAACTGCGCGACCAGGGCCGCAGCTTCGACCTCATCATCCTCGATCCGCCCAAGTTCGCCCCGACTGCCGCCTTCGCCGAGAAGGCAGCGCGCGGTTACAAGGACATCAACCTGCTGGGATTCAAGCTGCTGCGGCCGGGCGGCCTGCTGTTCACCTACTCCTGCTCTGGCGGCATCAGCGAAGAGCTGTTCCAGAAGATCATCGCCGGTGCCGCGCTCGATGCGGGCGTCGATGCGCAGATCATCCATTACCTGCATGCCAGCGCCGACCATCCGGTGCTGCTCAGCTTCCCCGAAGGCGCCTATCTGAAGGGCCTGGTGCTGAGGGTGGCGGATTAAATTTATAGTGCATGGAATGAAAGCTACCAAATATTCGCTTTACTTTTTTTTCTGCACTATTTTTTGCCTGCCGGTCGGCAAATAGTTATCTCCACTTACCACTTTTTGGCCTGTTTTCTCTTCCAGTTCCAGTCGTGCTTTTTGGCGATGCCGCCGCCGGTTTTCGCTGCCGCCTTGTTCTCGCCAAGTCCCGTGGCCTCGACACTTTCGGCGATTTGGCGAGTAGCTAATTCTGCCAGCGCTGTAAAAATCAATTCAGCCTCGCTCATGTGATCGCGCAGGTTTTGCGCCTGCAAACCCTTCATCGCCTTATGTGCCTTCACATCCACCTCGGCCCATTCCTGATGGTCGTGATTCACGCCGGGTCAGGCAATGAGTTTGTCATACTCAGAGTGCAACCCAACCCATACCCATAGAAACCCACCTTCAACTTCAACTGCGATAGCGCGGTGATGAATGCCGACTCGGGCAGACCACACCTTGCCATCTTTTTTGAAATGTAGTGAGGGGTGTCGTGGATCGCTCTTGAGCAGTTTGTAATTCTTGTCTGCGAGAGTGGGGACATCCTCGGGAAGTGCGTCATAGCATTTCCAGAATCGGCTGGCAGTCGAATGCTTCACAGAGGTCTTGTTTTTCCGGCACAATGTTCGGCAAGTGCTTCGTCAATCATAACATCGAGCTTGCCGACTTCTGTGTCGGCAGCAATCTGTCGATCCCAACGAGCATGCTCATGTTCAATAAACCAGCTGCGAAGTGCGGCGAACGACTGGTTGTCGAGATGCTGAATCTGATCTTCAATCAATCGAACGTTTGATTATTTTAGCGCGTCTCGCCATTTTATGTCCAACGAAAAGCAGTCGCCAATAAACAATTAAAATTTTTAGCTGGACAGGTGGCTAAGAAGTTCTTAAGGTTATAAATTTGTTAAATATCAACTGATTGCATGTTTTTAGTGCACCTCAAATTTAAATATTGCAATCTTGAAACACGCCTGCGCAACGTAGTGCACGGAACGGATATACAAGCGGTGAGAACTGTATCACCGCTTTAAAAAATGGGGTAAAAAATTTGAAGGGTGAAGGCATCTATGCGTACCGCCATCATCCCCTGTGCGCCGCCGAAAAAAGTCACGAACAAGCGGCGAATTCAGGCACGAATAATCCGATGCCGCTTGTCACACAAAAAATTCAAAGCCTGATTCAAGACAGATAATTTTGTCTGGTACAAATACACGTTCAGGCAATTTGTCGACAGACTGCTAAAATACGCAAATGACTAGTTCGGATCGCACAGAAGCACAAGCGCTTTTTTTTCAGGGAATGCGCCGCATGGAAGCGGACGATGCTGTCGGCGCAGAGGCGTGCTTTGAAAAAGCCATTCGGATCGACCCGGATTTTGCGGAAAGCCATGCCAACCTCGGGCTGCTGCTGGATAAGCGCGGCGAGGATGCACGCGCCGAAGCCAGCTATCGTCGCTCCATCGCGTTAAATCCGGCGTATCCGCAAACTCATCTTAACCTTGGTGTGCTGCTTGCCCGCCAGAAGCGCTTCATCGAGGCCGAGGCGACCTACCGGCAAGCCATCGCACTCAAACCTCACGCACCCGAAGCCTGGTCGAATCTCGGCGTACTCTGTGCCTGCATGAAACGTGAACTGGAAGCCGAACGGTGTCAGCGCACCGCCCTGCTTCTGGACGACGGCTACACGCCGGCCCGCTTCAACCTCGCCTATCTGCTGCTGCGCCAGGGCAGATTCGAGGAAGGCTGGCAGTGTCTTGAAGCGCGCAACTGGTATGCACCGCTTGCCGATCAATTGTCCACGCCCCGCTGGCAGGGTGAAGCGCTTACCGGCAAGTCCATCCTGATATGCCATGAAGCCGGTTACGGCGATGTCATTCAGTTCTGCCGATACGCGGGTGTTTTAAAGCAACAGGGTGCAGCGTCCATCACCCTGCTTTGCCATCCGTCTTTGAAGGCTTTGCTCGCAACGCTGGCGGACGCAGACACCATTATTTCCTTCGACGAGCCTCTTCCCTCAACTGGATGGGATTTCTGGACGCCCTTGCTGAGTATTCCACACCATTGCAGGACGCGCATCGAGTCCATACCGGCAGTCATCCCCTATTTGCAAGCGCCCGCCGCACGTATCGAAAAGTGGGGGCAGCTCATTCCCAGGGAGGGACTGCGTGTCGGCCTGGTATGGCAGGGAAATCCTCAGTTTGAAAACGACGCAGATCGCTCTCTGCCCTCGCTTGCCGTACTGGCACCGCTCTGGTCTGTCTCCGGTGTGACTTTTATCAGCCTGCAAAAGGGCGCAGGCGAGAACGAGATGCCGCCCGATAACCTGCCTCTCATCAGACTCGGTTCTCAACTGACGGACTTTGCCGATACCGCCGCGGCCATCTCCTGTCTTGATCTGGTGATTAGTGTCGATACGGCGGTGGCGCATTTGACCGGCGCACTCGGCAAACCTTGCTGGCTATTGTTGCCCGAATATAAAACGGATTGGCGCTGGCTGACAGATCGCTGCGATACGCCCTGGTATCCGGGAGTCATGCAATTGTTTCGCCAATCTGGCATGGAAAACTGGACATCCGTCATTGCCGAAGTAGTCAGTGCACTTGAACAGATGGTGCAAATACGCTGCTGACCGTTAATCAGCCACAACGACACTGCCTGCGATAAACGGGTTTTTTGGCTTTTTAGGGAACCGCTGATTTATTCTCGTTTGCCATTCCGAACGCATATAATAATATTATAAATCAAGTAGTTAT
>JAJXTL010000121.1 GCA_021783855.1 Pseudomonadota bacterium | reverse complement strand
GATCTCCCAATCACCCCGGGCTTCGAGGCCCTGGTGTTCAAGGCCTCGCGCGGTATCGAGGATATCTACGAGCTGACCTATATCCGTAAGGATGGCAGCCGATTCCCGGCTGTCGTATCGGTCACCGCGCTGCGTAACAAAGAAAACGCCATCATCGGATACCTGCTGATCGGTACCGACAATACCGCCCGCAAACTAGCAGAGGAAGCGCTGCTCAAAGCGGGCGCGTTGCAGAAAGCGATTTTCGACAGCGCCAACTTTTCCAGTATCGCCACCGATGCGAAGGGCGTGATTCAGATTTTCAACGTCGGTGCCGAGCGCATGCTGGGCTACACCGCCAGCGACGTGATGAACAAGATCACACCGGCGGATCTTTCCGATCCACAAGAGTTGATTGCACGCGCCCGCGCCTTGAGTGATGAACTTGGCACTACGATTATGCCGGGCTTCGAAGCTTTGGTGTTCAAAGCCTCGCGCGGCATCGAGGATATCTACGAGCTGACCTATATTCGTCGCGATGGCAGCCGATTTCCGGCCGTCGTGTCTGTCACTGCACTGCGAGACGTGCAAAATGCCATCATCGGCTACCTGCTGATCGGCACCGACAATAGCGCCCGCAAACTGGTTGAAGAGGCACGCGAGCGCATGATTCAAATCGAGAAGCTTTCTTCGTTGGGTACCATGGTGGGCGGTGTGGCACATGAAATTAACAACCCGTTGATGGGTGTAATGAACTATGTCGAATATGCTAAAAACAAGGCCGTCGATGCCAAATCAATCGAGGTGTTGGGCAATGCACTGCACGAAATAGATCGTATCAGGGTAATCGTGCAGCATATGCTGGTATTCGTACGTGCTGACAGCGACCATCATGCCATATGTAATGTCCACGACTCAGTCAGACGAACCGCTGCCTTGCTGGAAGGCGAATTCAGAAAAAATGCAGTGCAACTTCAGATCGACTTGCCTGTCGATCTCCCGCAAGTTAAATGCAGCGCAGGCAGTTTGCAACAAGTGCTGGTGAATTTGTTGCTGAACGCGCGGGATGCCGTTGCGGAGCAGTCGGAGCAGCGCATTACCATCAGCGGCCGTCACCAGAGCGGTGAAATCATTCTAACGGTATGCGACAACGGTCCTGGTATCAGTGATGAAATCCGTAAAAAAATATTCGATCCTTTTTTTACCACCAAACCGATCGGCAAAGGCACCGGCCTTGGCTTGGCCGTGTCAAGGCAACTGCTCGAAGAGATGGGCGGCAGTCTGAGTTACAATGAGAAACAGGCGCCTGGCGCCTGTTTCCAGTTGGTTTTTAAAGAGGCTTAAACGAGCTTCGAATGGGATGAGAGAATGACTCAGAATATTGTTGTAATTGATGATGATGCCGCCGTGCGCGGTTCGTTCCAATTAGTGCTGGAAGAGATGGGCTGTACGGTACGCGCAGCAGAGGATGGTTTGCAAGGGGTAGCGCTGGTCAAGGCTGCGCGCCCTGATTTGATTTTTCTGGATTTGAAGATGCCGGGTATTGATGGAGTCGAGACGATGCGCCGCTTGTTGGCGATGGATAGCACGTTGAAGATATACATTGTCACTGCCTTCTCGCAGGAATACCTGGCCGATTTGAAGACAGCGCAAGCCGAAGGGTTGGTATTTCAGTTAGCCAGCAAGCCGCTGTCGTCAGCACAGATTCGCTATATCGCCAAATCTGTGCGCGTCGTTGATGAAGTGATCCCAGGCAGCCGAAAAATCAAGCTGACGCTGTATGTCATGTCCATCAATCCGGAGGCTCAGCAATTCATCACGCAACTCAGAAACGAGTTGGCGGCAAGCTATCACCGGGGGTTCTGGGCGCTGAATGTGGTGGAGGTGTTGAGCATGCCTGAAAAAGCACTGGAAAAAGACGTGTTTGCCACGCCGATGCTGGTGCGTGACATTCCTGAACCCATTTTGAAGCTGTTAGGCGACTTGTCCAAAATGCATCCCATGCTGGCCACTATCACGGCCCAAAATGGCAATAGCTCGGACACGGTGGTACTGTAACAAGATATGGAATGGTTCCCTGAAAACGCATCATGACCGAAACTAAAATCAATATCGAGCTGATTTTAGCGGCTATCACGGACGGCATTGTGGTTGTTAATCAGCATGGTATCGTGCTGTATGCCAATCAGAGCGCCGAACATATTTTTGAACGCGGCGATTTGCAGGGCTGTGATTTAGCCATTCCCGTCTCTCATACTGCTGCTCATCAAGACATTAATTTGATCCGTCGCAGCGGTATAGGTTGGGCTGAGTTGCGTTCCTCGCCCATCACCTGGGAAGGTCAGTCAGCTTACGTGATTGGCGTGCGCGACATCACCGAGCGAAAAATGTCTGAGCTTGGGTTGCGCCTGGCGGCTGCTGTATTTGACAGTACACGTGAGGGGGTGATGGTGACCGATACCGAAAAACGTATCGTGCGTATCAATCCGGCCTTTACCGAAATTACCGGTTATACGGAAACCGATGTATTGGGAGAAACACCCGAAATACTCCACTCCGGGCGTCATAACCGTGAATTTTATGCGTCAATGTGGGACAGCGTTGCAAGCGTCGGTCATTGGCAGGGAGAAATCTGGAGTCGGCGCAAGAACGGTGAAATATACCCTGAGTTGGCGAGCCTGGCTGTCGTTAAGGATGTTTCCGGTGTGGTGAACAACTATGTTACGGTTTTTGCCGATATTTCCACACTCAGGCAATCGCAATCCGATCTCGATTTTCTCGCCAATCACGATCCATTGACGCAATTGCCGAACCGCTTGTTGCTGATGTCGAATTTGCAGCACAGCATGCAAAGAGCGCAGCGCGATGGCAAGTATCTGGCATTGCTGATGATAGATCTGGATCGCTTCAAGGATATCAACGACAGCTTCGGCCACCTGGCAGGCGATGAGCTATTGAAACTGGTAGCCGACAGGCTGGATGCGCAACGGCGCGAATTGGATACGGTTTTCCGACTGGGCGGTGATGGATTCACCATGCTGCTCGATGATCTCGGTGAGGCTGAAGATGCTGCTCGTATAGCGAACGAAATTATAGAAGCGTTGAACGAGTCCTACCGGCTATCAAATGGCGTCGAGGTACGTACCGGCGCCAGTGTCGGCATCAGCATCTTTCCCGGACATGGCAACACGCCGGAACTGATGTTGCAACAGGCAGGCAGTGCACTATACAAGGCCAAAACTGAAGGTCGCAGTCGCTTTGTGTATTTTTCGAATAGCCTCACTCTCGCAGCGCGCGAACGGATAGATCTTGAAGTAAGATTGCGTCATGCCATCAATCATGGCGAGCTGCGCGTGTACTACCAGCCGCAGGTGGAGATTGCCAGTGGGCGCATCGTCGGCGCCGAAGCACTGGTGCGCTGGCAGTCACCGACCGAAGGTTTGATCATGCCGGCGCGCTTTATTCACATTGCGGAAGCCTCCGGTCTGATAGGTGAAATTGACGACTGGGTGTTGAGGGAAGCCTGTTTGCAAGGGCAACGCTGGAGAGCGGCGGGCTTAACGCCGCTCACGTTGGCAGTCAACCTGTCTCCCTACCAGTTTTTGCAAGGTGACATCAGTAAAACCGTAACCCGGGTTTTGAACGATACCGGTTTCCCGGCAGAATATCTGGAGTTGGAACTGACCGAGAGCGCGTTGATGCAGCGCGAAACCGAGGCTATCCTGATTCTCAACCGGCTAAGGGTGCTCGGCGTGAAACTGGCGATTGACGACTTTGGTACCGGCTATTCTTCGCTGGCCTACCTCAAGTTGTTTCCGCTGGATATTCTGAAAATCGACAAGCGTTTTATTGACGATGTCCCATTGCACCGCGACGACATGGAAATCGTCGCCGCGATTATCGCCATGGCGCACTCGCTGCGCCTGAAGGTGCTGGCCGAAGGGGTTGAAAACAAAAATCAACTTGCCTATTTAAAGACCCAGGGGTGCGACCTGTATCAAGGCTATCTGAGCAGCCGCCCGGTGCCTGCCGGTGAGTTTGAACAACTGCTGAAATGCCAGTGACAGGCTGACAGGTCTTCTACAGAAATCTGTCCAGCAACTTTCTGCTGTGGACATCCAGCTTTTCCATATCGCCTATCAGAAATGAGACGCCGTGCCCGTCGGTGATGAGCAGGGCGTTGTGCGACAGGCGACGGATGTGATCTTCGGCCTTGAGCAGTAACTCAGTGCTTCCCCTGTCCGTTTCCACCTGCCAGATACTGGGCGTGGCGAAACTCGACGCCTCGCTGATGTGGCTGATTTTCGGTATGAATTCACGGCATGCCAGTTCATCAGTGATCAGCATGCGGATATCGGCGGGCAAATCCTCAGGGTTTTCCAGCCAGGCCACTTCATGGCCGTCACGACTCATCAAGGACAGGCACTGATCGGGCGCCGCAATCGGAAAAGCGCGCACCGGTACGACGCCTTCATGCACTTCGTCACCGCAGGTGTATACCAGCAGACCGGACGGATTACGAGTCAGTTGAAAATCGTTCATGTGCTCACCTTCCTGTCTATCGGAATGCGGGTGGATGCATCATCCAGATCGGTATCCACATTGCGCGCCTGCGCCTGATACAGCCGGTAATAAGCGCCTTCCCTGGCCATCAGATCGTCGTGACTGCCGATTTCTACAACTTCGCCCTTGTCCAGCACCACCAGCCGGTTCGCCTTGTGCAGCGTGGACAGGCGGTGTGCGATGGCGATAGTGGTACGGCCATGCACCAGATTGTCGAGCGCCTTCTGGATTTCCTTCTCGGTTTCGGTATCCACCGAGGCGGTCGCTTCGTCGAGTATCAGAATACGCGGGTCGATCAGCAAGGCGCGTGCAATCGAGATGCGCTGTCGTTCGCCGCCGGACAGGCCATGACCTCGTTCGCCTACCAGTGAGTCGTAACCGTGCGGCAGACGCAGGATGAATTCATGGGCATGGGCGGCACGGGCAGCGGCGACGATCTCGGCGCGCGTGGAATTTGGTTTGCCGTAAGCAATGTTGTCGGCAATGCTGCCGAAGAACAGAAACGGGTCCTGCAACACCAGGCCGATGTGACGCCGATAATCCGGGATGGACAATGATTTGATGTTCACGCCGTCTATGCTGATCGACCCTTCCGAGACATCGTAGAAACGGCACATCAGGTTGACCAGCGTACTTTTTCCCGAACCGCTGTGGCCAACCAGTCCGATCATCTCGCCGGGCTCGATGATGAGATTCAGATCCTTGATGACCGCGCGATTGCCATAGCGGAATCCCGCATTTTTGAGCTCGATACGCCCCGCAATTTTGTCCAGACGGACCGGATTAACCGGCTCCGGCACGCTGGAAACATGATCGAGCACGTCGAAAATGCGTTTAGCGCCGGCAGCCGCTTTCTGCGTGACGGACACGATGCGGCTCATCGAATCCAGGCGCGCATAAAAGCGGCTGATGTAAGCCAGAAAAGCGGTCAGCACGCCGACGGTAATCTGGTTCTTCGATACCTGCCAGATGCCGAATGCCCATACAACCAGCAGGCCGATTTCGGTTAGCAGGGAGACGCTGGGGGTGAACAGCGACCAGATTTTGTTGATGCGGTCATTCACCTGCAGGTTGTGGGCGTTGGCGACTTTGAAGCGATCCGCCTCGCGCCCTTCCTGTGCGAACGCCTTGACCACGCGGATGCCGGGAATGGTGTCGGCCAGCACGTTGCTCACTTCCGACCAGACGCGGTCGATTTTTTCAAAGCCGGTGCGCAGCCGGTCGCGCACGTTGTGGATCATCCATGCGATGAAGGGCAGCGGCACCAGCGTGACCAGCGCCAGCCACGGGTTGATGGAAAATAAAATGACCGAAGTCATCACGATCATCAGCACATCGGTCGCAAAGTCGAGCAGATGCAAAGATAAAAAGACACAGATCCGATCCGATTCCGAACCGATGCGCGACATCAGGTCGCCGGTGCGTTTGCCGCCGAAATATTCCAGCGAAAGACGCAACAGGTGCTCATAGGTGATGGTGCGCAGATCGGCCCCGATGCGTTCGCTTACCAGCGCCAGAATATAGGTCTTGGCCCAGCCTAAAGACCAGGCCAGCAGGGCCGAACCCAGCAAGCCTGCCAGCAGCCAGGCGACGATGGCAAAATCGATCGGCGTGCCGTTCTGGTAGGGTATCAGCACACGATCCATCAGCGGCATGGTGAGATAGGGCGGCACCAGCGTGGCGGCGGTGGAAGCGAGCATCAGCAAAAATCCTGCCAATAACTGCCACTGATAGGGTTTCGCAAAACGCCACAGGCGAAACAGCGTCCAGGTTGAAGGCGGCATATTGACGGTGTCGCTGCAAAACGGGCATGCCCCCTGATCGGTCAGCGGTGTCAGGCAATCCGGACAGCATTCGGGCGCTACACTTGAGGCGGCAATACCAGAAATAAACGAGGTGCGCTGCCGTTCGAACTGTTTGACGAAGCGTGCGGCCTGAACGTTATGCGCCAGCGTATAAAACCAGCAGGCCAGACGGACATCAACGTCGAATAATTCGATTCTGCCTACTCCGCCGTGGTCGTGGCGTTGTATCGTCAGATCTTCATGATAAGGGTAGTCGCGATACTGCTGTCCATCGAAACAGATGAGGCGCTGGTTGCTGACAACCAGCAGACTCTGAGAAAAATTCAACCGCGCATCGAGGTTGATCGCAAGCTCGGCTGCAATCTCTTCATGGTCTGACAGTCGCGACTGTACGATGGTGCGCCATGCGTCCGGAGTGGCGGCTTTAATAGGGGGAGATATATTCACTGGCGGCGATATTACTACAATAAAACGCAGCGACAAACAGTTTTAGCGCACCCTCTGGTAAACTCCATGTAAGGTTGCCGGTAAACCAAAATGCCGTGTGCTGCGTTAACTGCTGCACGTTACACAATTCACCAGGAAGGTTTGATGGAGTTTTTGAAAATATTGCCTCTGCGCGGCCCGAATATCTGGACATATCGTCCTGTGCTTGAGGTGTGGCTGAATATCGGTGCACTTGAAGATTCGCCTTCCAATACCATACCCGGCTTCTACGAAAGACTCACCGACTGGTTGCCGACTTTGGTCGAACACCGTTGCGGTGTCGGTGAGCGCGGCGGATTTTTGCAGCGTCTGCGCGAAGGCACCTGGCCCGGTCACATACTCGAACACGTCACCATAGAATTGCAGAATCTGGCCGGCATGCAGAGCGGCTTCGGCAAGGCGCGTGAAACGTCAAAGCGCGGCGTCTACAAGGTGGTGGTGCGTTCGCGCAACGAGGATGTTTCCCGGGCCGCGCTGCATGATGCGCGCGATCTGATCCTCGCGGCGATGCAGGACAGGGCTTACGATGTCGCAGCCTCCGTTGCGAGGCTGCACGAGATGGTCGACTCGCTTTGTCTGGGGCCGAGCACCGCGTGTATCGTGGAAGCGGCAACCGACAGAGGCATTCCGTCCATACGCCTGACCGAAGGCAATCTGGTGCAACTGGGCTATGGCGCCCGTCAGCATCGCATCTGGACTGCGGAGACCGACCGGACCAGCGCGATTGCCGAGAGCATTTCCAGAGATAAGGACCTTACCAAAACTTTGCTGCAAGCCTGCGGCGTTCCAGTGCCTGAGGGGCGTATCGTCGACAGCCCGACTGATGCCTGGCAGGCTGCCGAAGATATCGGCCTGCCGGTGGTCGTCAAACCTACGGACGGCAATCACGGGCGCGGCGTTTCCAGCGAACTGATGACGCGCGACGAGGTGGAGGCGGCATTCAAGCTGGCCGACAACGAGGGTAGCGAAGTCATCGTCGAACGTTTTGTGCGCGGCCATGAACATCGGCTGCTGGTGGTAGGCGGACGTCTGGCGGCGGCGGCACGCGGCGAATCGGTGTTTTTGCTGGCGGACGGCAGTTCATCGGTCAGCCGACTGATAGATGAGCAGATCAACACCGATCCGCGTCGCGGGGTCAGTGAAGATTTCCCGCTCAGCCTGATCTTGCTCGATGAAGATCCGACGGTCAGATTTGAAATTGCCCGCCAGGGCTACACGGCGGACTCGGTGCCGCCCCGGGGCGCCAAGGTGCTGATCCAGCGCAACGGTAATGTCGCAATCGATGTCACTGATCTGGTGCATCCGGACGTGGCGGCGACAGCCGCGCTTGCCGCGCGCATTGTGGGGCTGGACATCGCCGGGATTGATCTGGTGGCTGAGGATATTTCACGCCCTTTGACTGAACAGGGCGGCGCCATCGTTGAAATCAATGCGGGTCCCGGCCTGCTCATGCATTTGAAACCTGCTTTTGGCGAGCCGCGTCCGGTGGGGCGCGCCATCGTCGACAGTCTGTTTGCCGCAGGTGAGAGCGCTCGCATCCCGGTAATCGGCATATGCGGCACGCATGGCATGTCACAGGTCGCGCGCATCTTGGCCAGATTGTTGAAGCTGGCAGGTTTTTTTGTCGGCACGGCCAGCAGCGAAGGACTGTTTTTTGACAAGCGTCTGGTGGACAAGCGGGATTGCGCGACCTGGGCTGCCGCGCAGAAAGTATTGCTCAACCGTTCGGTGGATGCGGCGGTCATCGAAAACCCCCTTAACACTATCTTGTCCGAGGGACTGGGCTACGATCGCTGCCAGATCGGCATCGTCACCAACCTGGAGCCCGCTCGCCATTTCGGCGAGTATTACATCGGAAGCGATGAGCAGGTATGCAATGTGCTGCGCACTCAGGTTGATGTGGTGCTGTCAGACGGCGTTGCCATACTCAATGGCGCCGACCCGCTGGTAGCCGATCTGGCCCGCTATAGCGATGGTGAAGTGATGTTCTTTGCAGCGCATGGCGAATTGCCTGTCGTCACGTCTCACTTGGAAAAAGGCGGACGTGCAGTACTGGTGCGCAACGGAAAACTGGTGCTTTGCAAGGGTAGTGGTGAAATCGAGTTGCTCAGCCTGGCAACAGCC
>JAJXTL010000120.1 GCA_021783855.1 Pseudomonadota bacterium | reverse complement strand
GGTGCTGGTAATGAATTCGATCAGCTGACGAAATTCGTCACCCGGCTGACGGGATTTTGGCACTTGCCACCCGATTCAAGCTTTATAAACCGGCTGCAGAAACCGCCCGAAAAATATTCAAATCGCGCTGCAACCCGCGCCAGCACTGCTGTCTTCTGTCTTCTGTCCTCTGTCCTCTGTCCTCTGTCTTCTGTCTTCTGTTCTCTGGCACGCCTATTGCTTTATAACAGGCAAGGCGAATCGTCATACAGATCAGGTTGGCCGAAATTAAACTAAACTCAAGGAGCTTGAAATGAAAAAAGTACAACAAGGCTTTACGCTGATCGAACTGATGATCGTCGTGGCCATCATCGGCATACTGGCGGCGGTCGCGATTCCTTCGTACCAGAACTACACCAAGAAGGCTAAGTTTACCGAGATCGTTCAGGCAACGGCACCTCTGAAGCAGGCGGTCGATGAGTGCGTGCAGTCGCAAGGGCTGGCACCCGGTGCAGCCATTACCGGTTGTGCGCCTGGCTCCAATGGCGTGCCTGCGTTGCCTGCACCTACGGGCATGATCGCTTCATTCGCACAAACGCCTGCTGGCGCAATTACTGTCAACAGTGCAACGGGCCCAGGCATGGTAGATAGTGCAACGTCGTACTCATATGTTTTGTCTCCAGCGGGTGGTGTTGTTAACGCAGCTGGCAGCATTACATGGCAAACCGATCCGACCAGCACTTGTCTTGCTGCAGGTCTTTGCAAATAACATGATCTAGCTGTAGGATTGGAAGCCCCTCCTCGCGAGGGGCTTCTGCTATTGGGGAGTCGATATGAGTATGAACCGTCGCTGGATATTCGTGGTGTTGCTGATTGCAGCCGTAGTCTTGCTATATGGACAGTTCCTGTGGAACCCGATTGTGTTCGACGACAACCCGTTATTTACGGTCGACATCAAAGGGAATTTCCCCGTATCCAACGATCATTTTTCCCTGCTTGAATTGCGATCGCTGCCCTATGCGACGCTTGCCTGGACGAAAGCCGCATTCGGATTGGACCTGATCAATTTCAGGTTGGGCAATTTGTTGCTGCACGCCCTGGCAGTATTAGCGCTGTTTTACTTTCTTGAGAAACTGATTGCGGCAGTGCACGTCGAGAATGCGCGTCTTGCCGCATTTTTTACCGCGATGTTGTTCGCCCTTCATCCTGTGGCGGTTTATGGGGCAGGCTATCTCGTCCAACGCACCATCGTGATGGCGATGCTGTTCAGTCTGCTTGCGATGTCAGCCTATGTGCATGGCAGTGTACGGGGCAAATCGTTGTGGTTATGGGCCAGCGTGCCCCTTTACTATCTGGCCGTGTTCTCCAAGGAGCACGCCGTCATGTTGCCTGCGGTGCTGTTGGCATTGACGGTGCTGCTGCATGAGGATTGGCCCGCAAGGCTCAGGCAGCGCTGGGCAATTTTTGCAGCTTATGCCGCCATCGCAATATTTGTATTGCTTGCAAAAAAGGGGATTCTGGGTTCGGTGTATGAAATCAATGCGCCGGAGATGCTGGAAAAGATAGACGGAGGGGGACACAGCTATCTATTGAGCATCCTGACACAAAGCGGCCTGTTTTTCAAATACCTGCTGTTGTGGCTTGTGCCCAACCCTGCATGGATGTCGGTGGATATGCGGGAACCGTTTGCCGGGGGTTTGTCGACACCCTACTGGTTTGGCCTGTTGGGTTATATCGGATACGGCGCGCTGGCCGCCAGGTTATTGTTCAAACGCGGGGTGTTGGGGGTGATCGGTTTTGCCATGCTGTTTCCCTGGCTGATGTTCGCAACCGAGTTTTCCACGGTTCGCATCCAGGAAAGTTTCGTGCTGTATCGCAGCTATATTTGGATGCCGTTGCTGATGGTGGTGGTCCCACTGCTGCTCTTGAAAATGAGACTGAGAGTAGCACTGCTTGCCTTGAGCCTCATTGCCATCCTGATGGTGCCACTGGCCTGGGATAGATTGACCACCTTTTCCCATCCGCTGTTGTTGTGGGACGACGCAGTGAAGCTGGTGGAAGGAAAGCCGTATTTGCCGGGGATGGAGCGCATCTATCATAACCGTGGGCTTGCGCTGTCCAAGACAAAGTTGAAACAGGAGGCGATTGCCGATTACACGACCGCAATCAGGATGAAGCCCGATTACAGCTATGCATACAATGACAGAGGAGCGGCTTACGCATCACTGGGGCGTTACACTGATGCGCTGAACGATTTCAATGAAGCGATCCGCCTCAAGCCAGACTATGGTTTGCCCTATATCGGACGAGGCTTGATGCTGGAAAATTCGAGCCGCTTTGAAGAAGCAAGGCAAAGTTTCGGTGTGGCCTGTCAATTGGGCTATCAATCTGCCTGCGCTAAACAAGGCCTGCCTGTTGCAACAGGAAGATAAAACCGTGCATTCAATGATTCCTCGGTTTCATGAGAATTGAAAAGGGGTAAATTTAGCTGGGGGACTTTGTTAAAAACAGGCGAAATCCGGCACTTTGCTGACGAAGATTGGCCATATTGACTGAAAATATAAAAAACTAAAGGTGATATAAATCATGTTGTTATGTATTTGGCATGAGTATTGCTTGATGATTGTGGAGCGTTGGTTATCAGGTTAGCCATAAAAAGATAAAGGTCAAACGTGGGGACAAAATTGAAACAAGTAAAAATAACTCAGAGGAACACGATACGTTCATCTGTCAGCTTTCAAGCTGGTTTTACCCTGATTGAATTGATGATCGTCGTGGCGATCATCGGTATCTTGGTCGCTGCTGCAATTCCTGCCTACCAGAATTACACCAAAAGGGCGAAATTTACCGAATTGATTCAGGCTGTGTCACCGATTAAACAAGCGGTTGAAGAGTGCGTGCAATCGCAAGGACTGGCGCCTGGTGCAACCATTACTGGTTGTGCGCCCGGTTCCAATGGTGTGCCGGCCCTGCCTGCAGGCACAGGCATGATCGCATCGTTTTTGCAAACCCCTGCTGGCGTTATTACGGTAAACAGTGCAACCGGTTCAGGCATGGTGGACAGTATCACGTCGTACTCATACGTTTTGTCTCCAGTAAATGGCGTTGTTAATGCAGCTGGTGGCATTACATGGCAAACCGATCCAAGCAGCACTTGTCTGAGCCTTGGATTTTGCAAATAAAGAATTGCGAGTGGAAATTGGGATTTGATAGCGCCGCAATTCACAAAAGCCTAGTTTTCAGGGGCGGCCATCAGCCTCAATAGTTGCGAGTCTTGCCGGGCCTTGATACTGTGCCACGCTCGCGTCATCAGTCAACAAGGTAATCTCTTCGACCGTTGCCTGAGCGATCAGCAGCCGGTCGAAAGGGCCTTTGAGGGGGCAAGGCATTGATCGCGACTGCATGTCCGCTGAGTCTTGACAGTTCGCATGTCGATCTGGCCACGGCACAGCATGGACGCATCTACCTCAGAGAACACCGAGAATGATGCGTTTATTGAGGGTTCCATAATTATTGATCCGGAACGCATTAAACTTGATTGCCGTTCGCATTGAGCTTGTCAAAATGTGAATGGATTCTTGCGGATTCTTGAATAAAGCGTGCCGGATCAATAGTGGCAAGATTTGAACTTTGACTTGACGTCATTCTCGCGCAGGCGGGAATAATGTAATGGACGCCCGCTTTCCGGAACGGCATCAATGTGCCAAAGTGGAAATATTATCTAACCACCAAAGGAAAGGGGCATCCGAAATATAGGCGTTGATTTGGCAAAGTACATTTTTCAAATACATGGCGTAGATACACACGGCAAGGCGGTAGTGCGCCGTGCCTTGAAGCGCGGTGAAATGCTGCCATACTTTGCCAACCTTGAGCCTTGCCTGATTGGCATGGAAGCCTGCGGTAGTGCTCACTATTGGGCACGCAAGCTGACGACATCAGGCCACACTGTCAAACTGATGGCACCACAATTCGTGAAGCCGCATGTGAAGGGTAACAAGAACGATGCGCGTGATGCGGAAGCTATCTGTAAGGCTGTCGCGCGTCCGAACATGCGTTTTGTACCGATCAAGAACGCCGAACAACAAGCCGAACAATCCGTTCATCGTGCACGACAAGGTTTCATCAAGGCGCGTACCGCACAAGGAAATCAGATACGCGGATTGCTCAGCGAATACGGTTTGATCATACCCAAAGGAATTTGAATTTTCAAGGAGAGCATGTTGCACAATTTGAATAAGTGGCTTGTGTTTGGCGCATTCGGGCTGATGTGTTCGACGGCCCTTGCGGGCGAAGTGAACGCGGCGGTGGCTGCGAATTTCGCTGAGCCCATGCAGAAGATCGCAGCGCTGTTCGAGAAGGAGACCGGCAACAAGGTCAGGCTCAGCATGGGTGCTACCGGCAAGTTTTATTCCCAGATCAGGGAAGGCGCACCATTCGACGTTTTGCTTTCTGCCGATGAGAAAACGCCCAGGCTGCTGGAACTGGAGAGACTGGCAGTCGCAGATACAGACTTTGTCTATGCACAGGGCAGGCTGGTATTGTGGAGTGCGAAACCCGGATTTGTGGATGGCAAGGGCGCGGTGCTGAACACGGGCAATTACAACCGGATTGCCTACGCCGATCCCAAGCTTGCACCCTACGGCATGGCGGCGCAACAGACTTTGCAAAGAATGTCACTGTGGGACAAGCTGCAAAACAGGATGGTGATTGGGGAGAGCATAGGTCAGACCTATCAGTTTGCCGCATCCGGCAATGCGGAGCTGGCTTTCATCGCGCTGTCGCAGATAAGCAAAAACGGCAAGGTGACTACAGGCTCGTACTGGGTAGTCCCGGCGAGCCTGTATAATCCGATCAAACAGGCAGCGGTGCAGTTGACGGCGGCCAAAGATAAGGAGGCGGCTCGTGCTCTCCTGTCATTTTTGAAGAGTGAAAAAGCAGCGGCTGTCATCCGCAGTTACGGTTACGAGCTGCCCTGATCTACAAAATGCCGGCAAGCAGGTGGCGAATGACTGCATGTACACCCCATGGAAAGCACACTGACTCCTGACGATCTCGAAGCAATCTGGCTGACGCTGAAGCTGGCGTCCACCACCACCTGTTTGCTTCTGCTGATCGCAACCCCGCTGGCGTGGTGGCTGGCTATGGGAGACAGAGGGTACAGGAAGGTGGTTTCCGCGCTGGTGGCATTGCCGCTGGTGCTGCCGCCCAGCGTTTTGGGATTTTATCTGCTGTTGCTGCTGGGGCCGCATGGCGCGGTGGGCGAGTTGATGCGATCCCTGCACCTGGAGGCATTGCCGTTCACCTTCGCAGGCCTTGTGGCGGGGTCCGTGCTTTTCTCGCTGCCCTTTGCAGTGCAGCCCATCCGGAATGCTTTCGAAGCGATAGGACAACGGCCGCTGGAAGTGGCGGCCACCTTGCGCGCGGGTGGCTGGGACCGTTTTGTGAGTGTGGCGCTGCCGCTTGCTCGCCCGGGATTTTTCACCGCGATCATACTGGCCTTCGCGCACACCGTCGGCGAATTCGGCGTGGTGCTGATGCTGGGCGGAAACATACCGGGGCAGACGCGGGTGTTGTCCGTTGCGATCTACAATCATGTCGAGGCGATGGAATATCCCGCTGCGCACATGCTGGCGGGCGGCATGGTGCTGTTCTCCTTCGTCGTGCTGCTTTCGCTTTACCTTGCCGGCGGCAGGTTCTGGAAGGTTGCGCGATGAATGAAGTGAAGACAGGCGGGATATGCGCACACTTCACAATGCAGCGGGGCGATTTTGCGCTGGATGCGGCATTCGATGCGCCGGCGACCGGGGTGACCGCGCTGTTCGGCCCGTCGGGTTCCGGCAAGACCACGCTGTTGCGCTGCATCGCGGGCCTGGAACGCGCCCGGGGTTCGCTGATTGTGAACGGCGAGGTGTGGCAGGAAGGGAAGAGCTTCCTGCCCGTTCACCGGCGCCCGCTGGGCTATGTGTTCCAGGAAGCCAGCCTGTTCCCGCATCTTTCGGTGCGCGCCAATCTGGAATATGGCTACAGGCGGCTCAATCCTTCCGAAAGGCGCGTGCAACTGGAACAGGCGGTGGAGTGGCTGGGCCTTTCGCGCCTGATTGGAAGACGGGACCCAGGGAATCTTTCGGGCGGGGAGCGCCAGCGTATCGCGATCGGACGCGCGCTGCTTGCCAGTCCCCGCATCCTGTTGATGGACGAGCCCCTGGCAGCCCTCGACATGGAAAGCAGGCTTGAGATATTGCCCTATCTCGAAGGACTGCATCGCGGGCTTGAGATCCCCTTGCTCTATGTCACCCATGCGCTGGATGAAGTGGCGCGGCTGGCTGACCATCTGGTGTTGCTGCAACAGGGCCGCGTGATCGCAAGCGGCGCTTTGGGCGAGACATTGGCGAGGCTGGACCTGCCCACCGCGCATCTGGACGAAGCGGGCGTCGTGATCGAAGCGGTCCTGTCTGCGCACGACGAGGCCTACTCCTTGAGCCGGCTGGATTTTTCGGGCGGCAGCCTGTGGGTGGGCAAAATAAACCAGCCGTTGGGTACCAGGGTGAGGGCGCGCGTGCTGGCGCGCGATGTGAGCATCGCGCTTGAGCCGCCGCAGGGCTCCAGCATCACCAATATCCTCGAGGCGAGCATCGTTGAAATCCGCGACGAAGGGCCGGACAAGGTCAACGTCTGCATGAGCGTTGGCGGGTCTGTGCTGCTGTCGCGCATCACGCGCCGCTCTTGCGACCTGCTAAAACTCGAGAGCGGCATGCAGGTGTATGCACAGGTCAAGAGCGTGGCATTGGCGGCATGATGCCCATGCTTGCGATCGGGTTGCTTGGCATGCTTCTGGGGAAAAAAATACTGAAGTGGTAGATTGCAGTACCATCCGGCTGCAACGCAGCTTGAATACCTGTCTTTTTTGAAATCAAACGCTGGTCATGAACCGTCTGGAGTTCGGATATGGCTCTGCTCGAAATCAGAAATGTCGCGCGCAGGTTTGGCGACTTTGCCGCACTCGATGACGTCAGCCTGACGATAGAGGCGGGCGAATTTTTCACGCTGCTTGGCCCTTCCGGTTGCGGCAAGACCACCATGCTGCGCATGATCGCAGGCTTCGACAGGCCGGACTCGGGGCAAATCCTGCTCGACGGCCGTGATCTTGCTGGCATCCCTGCGGAGAAGCGTCCCATCCATACGGTATTCCAGAATTATGCGCTGTTCCCGCACATGACAGCCAAGGATAACATCGCGTTTCCGCTGAAGATGGCGCGCTGTCCCGCAGAAGAAATCAGGGTTCGCGTGCAGCAGTCGCTGTTTGATGTGAGACTTTCCGACAAGGCGGATGCCTATCCGCGCGACCTCTCGGGTGGGCAGCAGCAGCGAGTGGCCTTGGCGCGGGGACTGATCAACCGGCCGCGCCTTCTGCTGCTCGACGAATCCCTTGCTGCGCTGGACGCCAAGCTGCGCGAAGACATGCAGATCGAGCTGATCAATTTGCAGCGCGAAAAAGGTATCACCTTTATCTTTGTCACGCACGCGCAGTCTGAAGCGCTGGCGCTTTCCCACAGAATCGCAGTGCTGAACCGGGGCAGGGTGGAACAGGTGGACGAGCCTTCAAGGCTCTATCGTTTTCCGAAGAATCGCTTCGTTGCCGACTTCATCGGACATATCAGCCAGATCGCGGTGCGTGTGATCGAATCCACACACGGCCACCTGAGACTAAGTGCCGCCGATCTCGGCGAGATCATCGCATCGCCGGTGAAGGAGGCAGTTGCAGGAGAAATGGGCGTGTTTGCGATCAGGCCCGAGCAGGTTCGCATCGGCGTGCATGGAGAGCCTACCGAGCTGAAGAATCATTTTTCAGGAAAGGTAGAGAGCCTGCTTTATCAGGGGGATGTCAGCGTGTACAGGGTAAGGCTTGCGAACGGGGCGATGATCGAGGCGCTGCTTCCCAATACAGCACCGGGGCGAGTGTTCGAGGTGAACGATGCGGTCAGGATAGGCTGGCGCCACGACGCTGGGATGTATCTTCATGAATGAGAATCGCCTGATAAAAATGCTGGTGGGCGGCCCGCCGCTTTTGTTCATGCTGGCATTGTTTGCGGTGCCTTCGATCATCATGGTGCTGGCATCATTCCGCTATCCCGGGGAATATGGCGGGCTGGCGCCCTTGACTTCTGCCGATCCAAAAGCATTGCACGGCCTGACGCTGGAGACCTACCGGTTTTTTTTCAGCGATTTCATCTACACGGAAGTCTTCATCAAGTCGATTGCGATGGCGCTTTTAACGACGCTTTCATGTCTGATTCTGGCCTATCCGCTAGCGCTCCTGATCGCGAAGAGCCCGAAGAAGCGCCGCGACACCATGGTGCTGCTGGTGATCCTGCCCTTCGCCAGCAATTTCCTGATCCGCGTCTATGCGTGGATGATCGTGCTGGGGCCGCAATCCGCTTTGAGCGAAATGCTCAACGCTGCCCTGCACTGGTTCAACATCGCACCCGTGCATCTCCTGTTTTCGCCTTTCGCGGTGCTGATCGCGATGGTGTATGCGCATCTGCCTTTCATGGTGCTGCCGCTTTACACCAACCTGGTTAGGCACGACCCCCTGCTGCTCGATGCGGCAGAGGACCTTGGCGCAAATGCATGGCAGCGCTTCTGGAAGGTGACCTTTCCGCTGTCCCTGCCCGGCGTGTATTCAGGTTCTGCGCTGGTCTTCATCCCGGCGCTCGGCATGTTCGTGATACCGGAAATACTGGGCGGCACGGGCGACATGCTGATCGGCAACCTGATCAAGGAACAGTTTCTGGTCACGCGCGACTGGCCGTTCGGTTCCACGCTCGCGATCATGCTGACACTCGCAGTGATGCTGATCGCCTGGCTTGCCGGCAGGATGGTCAGGGGGCGTCGATATGCGTAGCAATGCATGGCTATGGTCGGCATCGGTTGCAGTGTATCTTTTCCTGTACCTGCCGCTTGTCATCGTCATCGCCTATTCCTTCAACGATTCGCGCCTGAATGCCGAATGGGTGGGTTTCACGTTCGACTGGTACCGGGTGCTGCTGCGCGACGACGAAATGCTCAAGGCTGCCGGCAACTCGCTTTTCATCGCGTTTTCATCCTGCCTGATTTCAACGGTGCTGGGCACCATGGCGGGCATCGCGATACAGCGATACCGTTTCAGGCTGCTG
>JAJXTL010000119.1 GCA_021783855.1 Pseudomonadota bacterium | reverse complement strand
GCAGCGTAAACTTTTTAATGGCCGGGTCAATAAATGTGGTGGTGCCTGTGCGGACCGTACTGAATTCTCTATCGTCATGGCATTTCAACCCGTGATAGATGTTCCTTCACGGCGTGTCTACGCTTACGAGGCGCTAGTTCGTGGGGCCGAAGGTCAGTCTGCGGCTTCCATTTTAGCTCAAGTCACTGAGACTAATCGATACGCATTTGACCAAGCATGCCGTGTTAAAGCTATTGAAACAGCGGCTCGTTTGGGTCTTGACCGCCGCTTGAACATCAATTTCATGCCCAATGCTGTTTATCATCCGGAGGCGTGTCTCCGACTCACATTAAATACAGCGCGTGAACACGGTTTTCCACTCGACCTTATTACTTTTGAATTTACTGAGGATGAACAAATCATTGATCGTGCTCATCTCACCGGGATTATCCAAACATATAAGGCACATGGATTTCAGACTGCACTGGATGATTTTGGTGCGGGCTACGCAGGATTATCACTTCTTGCCGATTTTCAACCTGACACTATAAAGATTGACCGATGCCTTGTGACAAACGTTGACACCGATAAGCCTCGGCAAGCAATCATCGCAGGTTTGTTAAGGACGGCGGAGATTTTGGGATTGTCGGTAGTTGCAGAAGGGGTTGAGCGCCGAGAGGAACTGAATATATTGCTGGAAATGGGCATTCAACGATTCCAAGGATTTCTTTTTGCAAGACCTGTAATTGAAAGGCTGATTCCAGATAGCGAGATTAATTGGCAAGCGCTTTGATACAAAGTTGAATCTGTCTGTAATTGGCAGATGCCGGCATGCGAGGTCGCATTGTTACATGCCGTAAACCAGTCGTTGAGAATTTTTCTCAGGGATTTTTTATCATGCTTGATACCTGCCTTTCGTGACGTAACAACGTGCTGTTCCAGACCATAGCAGCCCTTCAAATTTAGAAACTCATTGTTTGTTGGCCGGTTGACTTCGCAATGCACACACGGCAGGATGCAGTGCCTTCAACTTTTTTCTCCAATACCATGTTCGAGTACATTTTTTTCAATGCGGCTCTGCGTGATCAATTTATTCAATACGTCGAGCAGCGAGGTGTGGCGTGTGCAGTCTCGGACGACCCGTTAGGATTAGTGGTGGAAATCCCCGAGGACTTGCCGGATGACGTGTTTGAAGACCTGGAGCGGTACCACGACATGCTTGAAAATGAGCAGGCCAAGCTAAGCAGAAAGGAAGGTGATTTGAAAAGTCTGGCCTCGTTCCGTTTCAAGCTGCCGGATGGACAATCACGCATGTTGCCTATGCAAACGGAGATGGCAAACCGCTTGCTGGGAAGCTTCAGTCTGGCAGAGATACAGGGTTTGTTTGAAGATGTGGCGCGCTGCACGCTGAACCCGTCAGAAGAGCGCCTGTGCAAGATAATCGACGCACAGGATAAAAGTGCTTAGTGGCAACCCAAGCTGTTCGGCTGGCACTTCTTGACTTCCCTTCATGGCACATATTTTTTATTGATTTTGCCCGCGACTATCAATGGCCCTGTTTTGTATGCGTGTTCTTTTGCCGGAAGTAGTGGCAAGCTTGTCCTGATGCCTCGATGACATCGAGGACAGGCAGTCGTAGGCTTTTGAAGTCAAGCGCACGGCAGCCATATCTGAAATGGATCTCGTGGGTAATGAAAAAGTGCGTGCAGCGGTTACAATCCGTGCGAGCTGGTTTTGTATCCATTGTCGGGAAGCCGCTGTTTATTATTTTTTGGTTTGCGCATTCTGCATGTCGCGCAGTTCGCGCAAATCGGACTCGATGATGGAGAGCTGATAAAAACTCCCTCCGGATCGTTTCGCCAATTCCAGTTGCTGAATTGCGTCAGGCAGATTGCCCTGCCAGGCAAAGCTGTAGGCCTGCGCCTGATGTTGTTCGAGCGGCTTGTGTAACTGGTTATAACTGCGCGCCTGCAAGTCGTAGAGCGTGGTGTCGGTAGGGTGGCGGGTAACCTGATCGGTCAGCAGTTTGACGGCTGTTTCCGCCTGTTGGTTATTCAACAAAAGGTCGACGTAATCGTAAATCAGCGCGCGATGCTGAGGGAAATTCTTCACGGCGGTGCGATAAAAACTGAGCGTATCGGGATCGTTCGCGGCGCGCTTTACCTGTCCTGTCAGCGTTTCAATCATGGCATTATTCTGCGCACCCTGAGCATCTTTCGCCTGTTTTAGCAAGGTGGCCAGTTCCAGCTTGGCGCGATCAATCTGCTTGTCGCGCAGCAGCGCTTGGACCAGGCCGTATTGTTGTGCAATCGGGTTGCCGTGTCTGTGAGTGGTCAGCGCATCGGTGAAGTAGCTGATGGCGTCACTGGCTGTTTTCTGTGAGCCGATCAGTTTGGTGCGCACCAGATCGAAATCCAGGCTGTCCGGCAGCAAGCGATAAGGCTGTTTGTTCACCCGGTTCTCGATGTCGGCGATACGGTCGCTGGTGATCGGATGGGTGCGCATATAGTTGGGCGCATTGCCATCGATCAGTCGGGTTGACCTTTGCAGGCGTTCCAGAAATGTCGGCATGGCGTGTGTATCGAAACCGGCCTTTTGCATCAGCTCCAAACCAAGTCGATCCGCTTCCTGTTCATGTTCACGGGTGAAATCCAGCTGTTTTTGCATGGCGTGAGCCTGCACACCGGCGACGGTGGCTTGAGCAACATCCGGGTTGCTGCGCGCGGCGAGTATTGCCAGGGCAATGGCGGCCATGGAGGCCATCGTGTCGCCTTTCGTGGCGGACACCATGCGCGCCAGATGGTGCTGGGTGACGTGCGAAATTTCATGCCCCAGCACCGATGCCAACTCCGATTCGTTCTCCGTGATCAGCAGCAGACCGGCATTGACGCCGACAAAGCCGCCCGGAAGAGCGAAGGCGTTGACGCTGTAGTCGTTCATGGCAAAGAACTCAAAATCAAGCGAGGGTTCATTGGAAAACTGAACCAGCCGGTCGCCCAGCTGATTGAGGTAGTCGTTGATTTCAGGGTCGTTGAGAAATTGCTTGCTGGCCTTGATCTGCATCATGCTCTGTTGACCGATTTCGCGCTCCTGCATCGGATTGAGCGCAGCCTGCGACACATCGCCGAGATCAGGCAGGCCATCGCTCAGCGCGCAGGGAGAAACGATCAGCAGTAGAAGCAGCGGCAATATTTTCATGATCGATATTTTATCAGGATCGGGGAACGTGGAGCGAGGGTTGAATAAAACCTGCTGTTCAGCTTTTAGCTCAATCCTCGATCCTGAATCCTGTTTAAACTGGACTTTGTGTTGAAAAATGCGCAGAATTCGTCCTTTAACGTAAAAGCCGCCCGCCCGGATAGATGGATAGAATCGGCAAGTATAAAATCGTGCGCAAACTCGGCACTGGTGCGACCAGCACCGTGTATCTTGCCATCGATCCTTTCAGCGAGCAGCAGGTTGCCATCAAGCTGTTCGATCTGAGAAGTTTGCAGGATCCCAAGCGGGCCAAAATTTCCCGAAAATTGTTGATGACCGAAGCCTCTCTGGCGGGAAAACTATCGCATCCGCATATCGCAAAGATTCAAGATGCGGTCATGAAGGGAGATATCAACTACGTTGTGATGGAATACGTCGAAGGCAGCACGCTTGAACTTTATGCCGAAGTGGACAAGCTGTTGCCGTTCAGCACGATTGCGGAAATCATCTACAAGTGCTGCAAGGCGCTGGAATATGCGCAACACCAGGGTGTAATCCACCGCGACATCAAGCCGGCCAATATTCTGCTGCAAGGCAAAACCAACATCAAGATTTCCGATTTTGGTGCCGCTGTGCTGCAAAGCAATCAGAGCACCACGCAGGTGTCCGGCGTGGGTTCGCCGGCGTATATGTCGCCTGAGCAGATCGAAGAATCGACGCTGACTCATCAGACCGACATCTATTCGCTGGGCGTGGTGATGTACAAACTGCTGAGCGGCAGGTTGCCATTTGACACCAGCAACAATCTCAGTATGGTTTATCATATTCTCAATGTTGAACCGCCGCCGCCCAGTGCGTTCCGCTCCGATATCCCGTCGGAGATGGATGCGATCGTGCGGCGAGCGATGATGAAAACCGCGGCTGAGCGCTACCAGTCCTGGGATGAATTTGCCAGTGATCTGGCCGTGTTCTTCAGTCAGGTCGCGCCCGCTCATGAAGAAATATTCGATACCGAAAAGTTTGAGACATTGCGCAACCTGATGTTCTTCAAAAATTTCAGCGATGTGGAACTTTGGGAGGTTTTACGCGTCAGTGAATGGCGGAAAGTGCCGGAGTCCGAACTTATTTTGCGAGACGGTGCGAGCGGGCGTTCTTTCTACATTCTGGCTCAGGGTGTGGTGCATGTGCTCAAGCAGGGTAAATTGCTGGGGCTGCTGCGTCGCGGCGATTGTTTTGGTGAGATGGCTCACTTGGGCGAAGACGATTTTATCCGCAATTCAGACGTGATCACCAGGAGTGAAGTCGTGCTGATCGAAATTGATCCCGATGCGCTGACGCATGCCACGACGGGTTGCCGTTTTCAGTTCGGCGATGCATTTCTGCATTTGTTGGTAAAACGTCTGGCGGTAGCGAATGAGCGTATTTCGCTCCTTCTGGCAGATCAAAATCAATCAGGAATAAACAGATGACAGGTTTCAAAAATATCACCGTCGCAGAATTGCTGACGAAGTTGCAACAGGATAATTTAAAGTTGATCGATGTGCGCACGGGTGCGGAAATCGCGCGAGGCAAAATCCCGCAGGGCGATGCGTTGCCGCTGCATCTGTTGCCGTTGCGTCTGAACGAACTGGACAAGTCTGCTGCGACGGTTTTTTATTGCCAGATGGGCGGGCGTTCTGCGCAGGCCGCCGCATTTGCCGCAGGAAATGGTTTCTCCGATGTGTATAACCTGCAAGGCGGCATTACCGCCTGGGCGCATGCGGGTTTGCCTATTTCATGACAAGCGACAAAAAACTTGTGATGGAACCTCTGGTGAAACAACTAAGTATCGGACTAAAACGCGAAACGTCTGCGTCTAAGCCGCTACTAATAGCCATTCGACTAGGCGAGCAGCCGAAGAGCTCTTGGCCGGGCACCCGAACAGCACTCGCCAAGTCGCTGGTTATGTCCGGGCACCCGTTTGACGCTGAACTGGATGCGCGACAACTGGCCTGTCCGATGCCCATCCTGCTCACCAAGAAATCGTTGTCGCAACTTGCCAGCGGCCAGGTGCTCAGGATCGTCGCAACGGATAAGGAGTCGCCCAAGGATTTTGCGGTGTTCTGCCGCCAGACCGGTAATGAACTGCTTTCATCAAGCGAAAAGGACGGCGAGTTTATTTTTTATCTGCGCCGTCGTTAAAGTCGAGCCGGATAATAACCATGATTTTTTTATGTTTATTCCGAAAGTTGAGCGTACAATCGTCGAGGGAGTTTTTGAAAGGTCTGTTTGGATCATTCCCGAGGCGGGAATTCAGTGGATTCAAGAGTCTCGATTTATGCTGTACTGAGTTCCATTTTTTGGATAAGAAGACACCAAGGACTTCCTGGATGTTTATAAACTTCAAGGGAGATTGATATGGGTATCGCAGAATGGATTTTCATTGCTATCATCGTATTACCGGCTGTGGTTATACTCACCGAGAAATAGGCAGCAGGGCTATGTCAGGTCAGGCCGCACTGAATAGCTGATTTTTAGAATGAACCAATCCGCTGGCATGAGCGATCGCCAGCGGTTTTTTTTGCCTGAATTGGGCTGATTTTTAATCAGCTCAGTTTGGCGCGCTGCGCCTGAAGTTGCACCAGCAGCGCGCCAAAGTCACTCATGCGTTTCTTCTCCTGTTCAACCACTGCTGCCGGTGCACGGGAGACGAAACTCTCATTGCCCAGTTTGGCTTCTGTCTTTGTAATTTCACCCTGTAAGCGGGCAATTTCCTTGTCCAGCCTTTCGCGTTCAACTGCGACATCGATCTCGACTTTGAGCATCAGACGGTAGTTGCCGACGATGGCCACCGCGGCTTCGTCAGAGGGCAGATCGGCTGCGATCTGCACTTCACTGAGTTTACCCAGGCTGCTGATGTAGGGTGCGAGGGCGGCGAGTGTGGCAGCGTCCCCTGTCGCGATCAGCGGCACGCGTGCGGCAGGCGAGAGGTTCATCTCGCTGCGCAAACGGCGGCAGGCGTTGATCATTTCCTGCAACAAGGTGATTTGAGCTATCGCTGCCGGATCTATTCTGGCTGCATCGGCTTTAGGATAGGCTTGCAGCATGATGCTCTCGCCCGTTTTTCCGGCCAAGGGGGCTACCGATTGCCACAATTCTTCGGTGATGAACGGGATGATGGGGTGCGCCATACGCAGGATGGTTTCCAGCACGCGCACCAGCGTTCTGCGCGTCGCGCGTCGCTGTGCTTCAACTTCCTCAATCCTCAATCCTCGATCCTGATTTTCTGATTCTCGATCCTGAAGTTGTACTTTCGCAAGTTCCACGTACCAGTCGCAATAGGTGTTCCAAACCAGTTCATACACGGTACGCGCGGCCATGTCGAAACGGTAATCGGCGAAGTGCTGCGCCATTTCCAGTTCCGCCTGTTGCAACAGGCTGATCATCCAGCGATCGGCAGCGGAATACTCTAAGGGCTGCGACTCATCGAGTCCGACATCATGCCCGTCGCAGTTCATCAGCACGAAGCGTGTGGCGTTCCACAGTTTGTTGCAGAAATTGCGATAGCCTTCGCAACGTTGCATGTCGAACTTGATGTCGCGCCCCGGGGAGGCAAGCGATGCGAAGGTGAAGCGCAGCGCATCGGTGCCGAATGCCGAAATACCTGCCGGGAATTCTTTTTTGGTGCGTTTCTCGATCTGTTCCGCCTGCTTCGGGTTCATCAGGCCGGTGGTGCGTTTTTTGATGAGTTCATCCAGCGCAATGCCGTCGATCAAATCGATCGGGTCGAGCACGTTGCCCTTGGACTTGGACATCTTCTGTCCTTCCGCATCGCGGATCAGGCCGTGTACATATACATCCTTGAACGGGATCTTGCCGGTGATGTGTTTTGTCATCATCACCATGCGCGCCACCCAGAAGAAGATGATGTCGAAGCCGGTGACCAGCACGGTGGAGGGCAGATATTTTTGAACAAACTCATTTTGCTCTTCGAATGTCTTGCCTTCCTGCCAGTCCAGTGTCGAAAAGGGCCACAGCGCGGAGGAAAACCAGGTGTCCAGTACGTCGGCATCGCGGTCGAGCTGTCCTGCATAGCCTGCCTTGTCGGCAAGTTGCCTTGCTTCCGCTTCGTTGTGAGCGACAAATATTTCGCCATTCACGCCATACCACGCAGGAATCTGATGTCCCCACCAAAGCTGGCGCGAGATGCACCAATCCTGGATGTTGTTGAGCCACTGATTGTAGGTGTTCACCCAGTTTTCCGGATGAAACTTGATCTCGCCGGAAGACACGCATTCCAGAGCCTGTTCGGTGATGCTCTTGCCATCAGTACCTGGCTTGCTCATCGCGACGAACCACTGGTCGGTGAGCATCGGTTCGATCACCACGCCGGTGCGGTCGCCTCTAGGCACCTTCAGTTTGTGTTTTTCCGCCTTCTCGAACAGACCTGTTTTTTCCAGATGACTGCAAATAAGCCGGCGTGCTTCGAAGCGGTCAAGACCGCGATATTTTTCGGTCGCTTCATCGTTGATTTTGCCATCCAGCGTCAGGATGCAGATCATCGGCAGGTTGTGACGCTGCCCCACCGCATAGTCGTTGAAGTCGTGCGCGGGCGTGACCTTGACCACGCCGGTGCCGAATTCGCGGTCCACGTAATCGTCCGCGATGATGGGGATGCAGCGCGCGCACAGCGGCAGCGCGACCTCTTTCCCGATCAGGTGTTTATAGCGTTCATCTTCCGGATGCACCATCACGGCCACGTCGCCCAGCATGGTTTCGGGACGGGTGGTGGCGACAGTCAGGTGGGTCAGTCCATGCAGCGTGTCGGGTGCTGCCAGCGGATAATGGATGTGGTACATGAAGCCATCTTCTTCTTCCTGCACGACTTCCAGGTCGGAGACGGCGGTGTGCAGTTTCGGGTCCCAGTTCACCAGACGCTTGCCGCGATAGATCAGGCCTTCGTTGAACAGGCGCACGAAGGTTTCGGTGACGGATTGCGACAGGCCTTCGTCCATGGTGAAGCGTTCGCGCGACCAGTCGGGGGAGGTGCCCAGACGGCGCATCTGGCGCGTGATGGTGTCGCCCGAATATTTTTTCCATTCCCAGACTTTCTCGATGAAGGCTGCGCGACCCAGATCGTGGCGCGAAATGCCCTGTGCATCCAGCTGGCGTTCGACGACGATCTGGGTGGCGATGCCCGCGTGATCGGTGCCCGGCTGCCACAGCGTGTTGTCGCCTTTCATGCGATGATAGCGGGTCAGCGTGTCCATCAGGGTCTGGTTGAAACCGTGTCCCATGTGCAGCGTGCCGGTGACGTTGGGGGGCGGCAGTTGAATGCAGAACGATTCGCTCTTGGCAGGATCAAGACCCGCCTTGAAAAAGCCGGATTCTTCCCATTTGGGATACCAGCGCGCTTCGATGTCTTTGGGTTCAAAACTTTTGGTCAATTCCATTGCAATACCTTGTGGCAGATAGTCGACTTTTGTGAAGGACGTGATTATACAGGGCCGTCGCAAGCTGTAAGTTAAATCGGCAGACTCATCTATAATGAACTTTTGCTATCTATCAAATAAAGGAGCGCCATGTTTATCGCAATGAACCGTTTCAAAATCGTCCCGGGCAAGGAAAGTGAATTCATCGACATCTGGAAAAAACGCGACAGCCACCTCGACGGCGTGCCCGGATTCAGAAGTTTTAATTTGCTGCAGGGCGCGTCCAGCGAGGAGCATACGCTGTTTGCTTCGCATACGGTGTGGGACTCACGTCAGGCATTCGAGGACTGGACCCGCTCGGAGGCATTCAGGCTGGCCCATGCACAGGCCGGGCAAACCAGAAACGTTTATCTCGGACCGCCTAACCTTGAGTTCTTTGAGGCAGTGATTTAACGTGAAAGAATTCAGATTTTGGGCGTGCAGGAAGCTGGCTATTGAAAGCCATTAAATTTGAAAGTACGCTGATCAGACTGGATTCGGAATGAAACCGAACTCTCTGAGTTTTTGATCCAGCGAGATGCATTGCGTTGAACAGAAAGCGCTTCATAGTCAGTGGCGGAATCCCGGTAGTGTTCGCCTCGGCTGAGCATGAAGTAGATGGTACGTAATAGTTTGTGTGCGATCGCGA
>JAJXTL010000118.1:1806-9334 GCA_021783855.1 Pseudomonadota bacterium | reverse complement strand
AGTGCACGCGGGCGATGATGTGCGCCGCTACCAGACCGTCACCAACGCGTTCGCACGCATCCGCTCCGGCCCGCACCGCCGCATTCACCGCGCCAGTCTCGCCGCGCACCAGTACCGTCACATATCCACCGCCCACAAACTGGCGTCCTACCAGACGCACTTCAGCCGCTTTGGTCATCGCGTCCGCCGCTTCAATCGCCGGCACCAAACCACGGGTTTCGATCATGCCCAGTGCTACTCCACTCACATTTGCCATTTTCAATACTCCTTTGTCTGCTTCAGTTAATTTTAAACTGCTTCACGCGAAGCGTCAGGCAGGATGTTTTCCACCTCAGAGTGCACGCGGGCGATGATGTGCGCCGCTACCAGACCGTCACCAACGCGTTCGCACGCATCCGCTCCGGCCCGCACCGCCGCATTCACCGCGCCAGTCTCGCCGCGCACCAGTACCGTCACGTATCCACCGCCCACAAACTGACGTCCTACCAGACGCACTTCAGCCGCTTTGGTCATCGCGTCCGCCGCTTCAATCGCCGGCACCAAACCACGGGTTTCGATCATGCCCAGTGCAATTCCGCCTATATTTGCCATTTGTTATTACTCCTTTTTAAATTAAAAAAACTCACTCATTCACCGTCGCCGGCATCCCATGCATCAATAATCCCGCAGATGGTCAGGTCGGTCATCGTCGCCTTGTTGCCCGTGGCGATACGGGCGGCCGAACCACCTGTCGTAATCACCCACTTCCCCGGTGGTGCGCCGACGGGATCGCACGCCACACTAAGCTTTCCCTGACTGTCCTTTAGCACTCTGAGCGACGCGTTCCGCAGCCCCGGCACACGGCGTGTCGCCACCAGTTCCGATACTACGCGCATGATTTCCATGTCAGCCTTCCGACCAGTGATCGATAATGCCGATGATAGTAAAATCACTAGGGAAATCCTTACTGCCCGCCGCTTCGCGCGCAGCAGAAGAACCCACACAGATCACCCAGTCACCCGGGATACAGCCCACCGCATCCACCGCAACCTGGCGCGGCCCACCTGCCTTTTCCCTCACCACCAACAGCGGGCGATGCCCGAGATCCTTGATTCGGTTGGTTGAAACCAGTGTTTTTTCAACCTGACAAATCTTCATCACTCACTCCTCAACCGATTTATGCGGCATCTGCTTCAACCAGCTCAATTGAGCTGCCCGGACGTTTGTCCTGCACCGTCATGCCACACACCAGCAAATCCTTTTGCGTCAGATCCGCGTAGCGCGCCTCGATTGCCGATTTGACGCGTCGGCAACGCTCTACCGTGCGTTCGCGGCAGCCCGGCACTCTGCTGTCATAGCGGTAGTGGATTGCCACCGGCGCGGGCAGTCCATGACTGATATTCAGTTTCCTGAAGATCTTGATGCCTACATCCATATCCGGCGCACCTTCCTCCACTGTATGCAGATGGGCGAAATAGGCCAGATTGCGCAACTGGAATTCTTCAAATCCATCACCGACGTTAATGAAACGCTCAGCGTGACCGATGTCCGGATAACGTCCGCCCCAATTGCTGCACACGTATTCAATCTGCGACAGATTGTTGATCAGCAGCGTGGCAATCAAACGCCGCATGCCTTCATGCGGCTCGCCATTGCCGCCGCCCCAACCGTCCTGGGCGCTGGCTGCCAGAATTGCCTGATAGACCTTGAGTCGGGCAGTATTCTCGTCGTCGTTGACGGTCTGGCGATAAAGCACCAAATTATCCACAGTACGATATAGGCTCATTTCGCCGTCCGCGTCTGGCACATGCACCTTGATCGCATCGGTATCGGTATCCACACCGATCAATAAAATATCCACCGAAGCACCGCAGCAAAAACTGTTTTCAATCGCCTGGCGAAATTCGCGTAGCCGCTCCAGCGCTTTCTCCCCTGCCCGAATCTCATTGCTGCCGTGAGCGGCGCAACCCTCGTGCGTCGGATTGGAGCTGCTGGTGTGGTACACGCCTATTTTAAGGTAACGCGTCCCCGCATCTGCCGTCACCGGACGCCCTTCGCGAAAACGCATCAACTCGGTTTCCACCCAGCGCTTGACGTTGGCGTCCACGTCGAACATGGCACCAGCGTAAGCCTTGCTGCTGCGCACCGCGCCGTCGGGCAAGCGCAGGATATAACGCAGCAAACCTTTCAGGCGACCATCTGAACACGGTGAGATATCCACTGCGTGGTAGCCGCTGTCCAGAAAGAACGCCACCACTTCGTCCGTGCCTTGGTGCGGATGGCGGGCTTGCGCCCGATCTGCCATCAGGCGCAGCGTGCGCATGACGCATTCGCCATATAGTGCAGGCATGTCCAGATCGGTGACCCATGCGTCCGCCAGAATCTGCACCGGCAACTCGAAACCGAGCTGTTCGCCTGCAATCGCCTGCGCGCGCTCGATAAAATCGGCTTCGTGCTGCAAACCGGCAATGCGCTTCAGTACCGGAACGATAGCGTCAAAAGCATTTTTTATGCTTACCTCATGCGCCAGCAGACGCTGATTCTCCACTTCATTGGTCAGCGGATGGCGGCATGGTCGCCCAGTATCTGTAACGCAAGCCGGATTGGACATCGTCTCGGCATTGAGTGCGAATACCGCCGGTCGGGGGCGTGCCTGCAGCGCGCCAGCAGGCGTGCCCAGCCCGTAAGGCGGACGGCTTGCTGTTGGCTGCGGGCTAATCATGCGCCCTGGACGGTTCCTCGTATTCATCACACTCTCCGGTTGGTTGCCGCTTAATTGAAATGCCTCTGCTTTACACGACTAAAAATCAAAATGCAGCTTTTACATCATCCCCTTGCGCCGCCGGAGTACGTAATGGCGGACCCTTTGGCATCATTACCGCTACTGCCGGTAATTCGGCTCACAGGCAACTCCGGCCGCTCGCGGTCTTTCAACTGCGAAGCCCCTATCAACGCACCGCGCTGTTCGCCGCGCAAAGTGGGATTGCGTCGCGTAGAAGTACCTTCCGTACCTGTCACGCTCTCATTGCGCCGCCACGCTGCGCCGGTAATCGCAAAACCGCCTTCCCGACCGTCGCCAGTCAAGCGGTTGCGCACTCCGTCAACCGCCTGGACTTGCGCCATGACCGCCGGTGCCACGCCATCCTGATAGCGGAACTCAGGCGTACCCGACACCAGACCGGCAGCCAGATTGACCGGGCCGGTGATACGCCCGATCGCACCGTAAGCAGTGCCGGTGATGCGATTCAAATTACTATCTTGGGCGCTGCGAGCCGGCGTAGCGATACTGAAATCGCCTTGCAGCATGGGCGGTGGCGGCGCAGACATCGCCTTACGCGGTGCATTCGCGGGTCCCCGCGTGAGTGGGTGGGGGTTGCTGTTGGCACCACGCTGCGACACGCGCTGATGTGGCCCAGAATAAGGCGTTCCGCTCAAAATCAGACTTTCACCTCGTTCCGCGCCGGTCACCTTGTCACCCGATTCGACCCGGGTACCACTCAATGGCAGACTGCCCATTGCAGTACGACTCGACATCAAGGCACGCGAAGCGGCCTGACGTTCTTCATCGCAAAATGTTGCATACTGATCCGGACCTATATATTCCGTACCCGAAATGATTTGACAGGCACCGTAATCATCGCCGGTCACCTTACTGCTACGCTCGACTGTGGTACCCGACACCTGCTGGTCATGCCAGGTGCGCATCACGCCAATTTTTTCCGGCGTGGGCACCGGTTCGCGGTTGCAGGCCTGATACTGGGCAAGGCCGTTGGATTCAGTACCGGTCACATCCGCACAAGCTCCGCGTTCGCTACCGGTGACGGAGCCGCCGGGTATGACATCGGTGCCAGTCACCACACGGTTTTTCAGTGTCGTCATCTGGGTTACCTTGTGCGGCGCTCCGCTACCGTTGCGACATGCGCTAGAAGGCGGTTCCATGGAATACTGACTGCCGGTAAGTTTGCTGTTGCAAGCGCCCGATTCATCGCCCGTCACCTTTACGCCGCGCCCGTCTCCGGTTCCGCTCACGTTCAATCCTGCCTGGGTAATGGCTATCCCTACCTTGGCGGGTGCAGGCACCGGTTTGGCGGCGCAGAAAGATTCAAATTTATCTGCACTCAAATATTCGGTGCCGGTTACCGACTTGCATGCACCGGATTCGCCGCCAGTCATCTTTACGCTGCGATCGACGTCGACGCCGCTCACACGCTGCCCGCGACTGGTGCTGCTGATATTTACCTTGGCAGGTGCAGCTGACGGCGTGGACACGCACAATTTTCCATACTGCTCGGCACCGATATATTCAGTGCCGGTAATAGCACGGCAACTGCCCGTTTCCACCCCGGTGACCTTGCTGGTGCGCTCAACCTGAGTACCGCTCACGATGTTACCGCTCAGTGTGGTGCCAATCTCCACCTTGGGCGGAACCACCCGATGCCTCATCCGCCCTGAGGGACGACATGCCGGATCATCGTTACGGCCTTTCTCGCACAATTCCGCACGGCGCGCTTGCGCTGCAGCGCGGCCGCTCAGCCCGGATGACGCCGGAATCTTGATTTTAGAAAACTTGGCAGCCATTTTACCCTGGCTGGAAAGCGCACGGCGACGCTCCTGACACAACTTGCGTACTGCAGAGGCAGCCGAACCGGTTACAGAAGCCGGTTCATTTTCCACTATCGAGCATACCGCCTCTATTGCCTGATCGCGTTCAGCTTCTGCCGTGCCGTCCTTGCCTTTACAGCCGCAATCCGATGACGGCGCAACCTCGGAAACACCACCACAGCCGCAATCCGATGCCATAGCCAGTTTATCTGCCGCAACCGGCGCGACTGCTATCGGCGCAGAATTGCTTACGTTCGATATTGTTCTGGCTGGCCCCAGCGCTGCCTTGCCGCCATGCGACAAGGCTTCGCGGCGCGCCCTCGAGAGCGATTTACCGCTAGCGCTCGCCACGAAACCGTCTACTGCAGTCGGGACTGTCGTCAACGGACGCGCCGTTTCGAACGAAGCGCTCGGTGCCAATGCGGTCGTTACTGATCCACCTGCCGAACGTACCGGTGCGGACGACTTGATTGCAATCGCGGTGCGCCCGTTCCGGGACAGTGCACTTCGTCTTTCCAGTGCAGCAGCGCGTGCCGAACGCGGAGCTGCCGTATTATTTACCATAGCGTCGCTCATGCTCTTATCCTTCGGTATTCACTCGATTTTTGCGCTGATCTCAATTAGCTGTCTCAATTAGCTGCCGGCGCAAGAATCATGTTATGGATATCCCCTGTTACTGGCATACCTTGTTGCCATCGTTTCCAAACCCGGACGCAAACACGGGATGCCTTTAACCCTGCCCGCGTCCTGATCTGGACGTGAATGCAATCCGAATGGCCACTCAACGTCCGCGGAACACCACAAAAGAAGTTCCCTGGCTCTGCGAATAGTTGTCGTACCCGACCAGTCGCACGTGGTGATTCGGATGCGCCCGATGGCAAGCTTCCAGTTCGGCAATGACCACGTCAACCGATTGCTCGCCAAACATCGGCAGCTTCCACATATACCAAAAATAAGCGCCGGCACGCGCCACCTCAACGTGTTCAATCCCGGGGTTCCAGCCCTGGTTCACCAGATAGGCAATCTGACGACGGATTTTTTCCGGGGTCATGGGGGGTAAATACGAGAAGGTTTCGTATTTCGGGGTGGAATTGTAATCTTGAATCTCGGCCATTTCTTTTCCTTTCATTTTTGAGAGGTGCGGGTTTTTCTGCCCGTACACCGCAACGATTTTCGGTTTTTCGTTTACGCCTTCAGGATTGTCGCCCTGAAATCAGCGGTTGACCACGTCCAACTTGTCTACGGTATCGAACTCGAACTTGATCTCTTTCCAGGTTTCCATGGCGATTTTAAGCTCAGGGCTATCCTTGGCTGCATTGGTAAGAATTTCCTTGCCCTCGCGCTCCAGCTCGCGACCTTCATTACGCGCTTCAACGCATGCTTCCAGTGCGACGCGGTTGGCAGCGGCACCGGCTGCATTGCCCCAAGGGTGTCCGAGCGTGCCGCCGCCAAACTGCAGCACGGAATCATCGCCAAAAATATTGACCAGTGCAGGCATGTGCCACACGTGAATACCGCCAGACGCCACTGGTATCACACCAGGCATGGAACCCCAATCCTGATCAAACATGATGCCGCGTGAACGATCTTCAGGAATAAACGACTCACGCATCAAATCGATCCAGCCCAGAGTCGCATGACGATCCCCTTCCAGCTTGCCGACCACAGTACCGGAATGCAGGTGATCACCACCGGATAAGCGCAAAGCCTTGGCCAGTACGCGGAAGTGGATACCGTGGTGCGGATTGCGATCAAGCACGGCATGCATGGCGCGGTGAATGTGCAACAGCACGCCATTCTTGCGACACCAATTTGCGAGGCTGGTATTGGCGGTAAACCCGCCGGTCAGGAAATCATGCATGATGATAGGCATCTTCAGTTCTTTCGCGAACTCAGCGCGCTCAAGCATATCCTCGCAGGTCGGGGCAGTGACGTTGAGGTAGTGACCCTTGCGCTCGCCGGTTTCAGCCTCAGCGGTATGGATCGCATCGGCCACGAACAAAAAGCGGTCCCGCCAACGCATGAAGGGCTGGCTGTTGACGTTCTCGTCGTCTTTGGTGAAGTCCAGACCGCCACGCAGACATTCGTACACGGCACGACCGTAGTTCTTGGCAGACAAACCAAGCTTGGGCTTGATGGTACAGCCCAACATAGGACGACCATATTTATTCATCTTGTCACGCTCGACCTGGATGCCATGGGGCGGGCCGCCGCAAGTTTTCACATAATGAAGCGGAAAGCGCACGTCTTCCAGACGTAAAGCACGAATAGCCTTGAAGCCAAACACGTTACCCACCAGCGAGGTGAATACGTTCACCACAGAGCCTTCTTCAAACAAATCGATCGGGTAGGCGACAAAAGCGTAGAAGCAAGTATCATCACCAGGCACGTCTTCAATCCGATAGGCGCGGCCCTTGTAATAATCAAGATCAGTCAAAAGATCGGTCCACACCGTGGTCCAGGTGCCGGTGGAGGACTCGGCAGCCACCGCAGCGGCAGCTTCCTCACGATCCACACCCGCCTGGGGAGTAATCTTGAAACAAGCCAGAATATCCGAATCCAAAGGCGCGTACTCCGGCATCCAGTAAGTTTGCCGATATGCCTTGACACCTGCCTCATACTTTTTTGCGGCCATGTTTGCTCTCCTAATCCCATAGTTGAAAAATTCTGTCGAAACCGTCATATTGGTTCCAACGGTTGAATCTATTGTGGAGGAAGTCTTAGTTTAATAAAAGTTAAATATATTTATCATAATGCTTTATTATTGTTTAATATCAAATATGCTCGTCCACTAACCACCAGCAATAGTCTTCGCCTGTTTTTACGCAGGTACGCATCATGCCACCTGCTGGTACGTCCTGACCGATACCATCACCAGCAACACCAGTCAGGCGATTCTGCACTTGCATGGCACAAAATCCGCCGCCCATAACAATCTGATGGCGCG
>JAJXTL010000118.1:0-1796 GCA_021783855.1 Pseudomonadota bacterium | reverse complement strand
GCCTGTAAACCCGGCAACACGTTACAATACGGGTTTTATCCATTTCCAACCAGCCAAGCCCGTGAGCGACCTGAACCCTGTTCCCCAGCACACGCCGATTGTGTTTGGACACTGACTCAGTGCGCTGCCAGAGATCGGCTTTTCTCTTTCGCAGCAACAAGTTAGGCCGATTACGGCTGTCGCCTGACAGAGGTCGAATTGGCATAGATGGGCATGGTTTGGCGCTCGAATTGCCCCAAATTTGCCCCACGAAATCGGGCCGCATACTGGAGCATAGACAGGCGTGTGCGAGCGTAGTTTTCAGGAGGCCACGCGACACCGCGCTGGACCATGACGGTGCCCGATGGACTGCGCAATTGATTCACTCGACGGGAGCACCGGCTCAACGCACGCTCCTCTTGAAGAGCTTGACTTGTGTACTTGATGCGTATAAAATTTTATACGTGGTGGAGTGATGGGTGACGAAAAAGAAATTCGCTGGGTAGGCTCCGCCTATGACGACTTGTTGGCATTCCCGGACGAACCACGTCGCTATGCCGGTTTCCAGTTGGGCAAGGTTCAAGTTGGTTTGGACCCGGACGATTGGAAGCCGTTCGATGATGTCGGGGCCGGCACCAAGGAAATCCGCATTCGGGAGGCCAGCGGCATTTATCGGGTGATGTACATCGCCAAGTTCGAGGAAGCCGTGTATGTCCTGCACTGCTTCCAGAAGAAGACGCAGGCGACCAGCAAGCAGGACAAGGGCATTGCCGAGGCGCGCTATCGCGCCGTGGCCGACGCGAGAAAGGCAAAGAAATGACGATCGACACCGAAATCCGACATGTGACAAAGCCAGGCGCGAACCTCTTCTTGGAACTGGGTTTTGCGCCGGACGAGGCCAAGCGTTTGCAGGCTGCGTCCCGCAAACAGATCAATGACACGCGGCTGCTGAAACAGCAACTGATGGAAGAGCTGTCTACCTGGATTGCGGAACATCACTTGAAGCAGGCCGAGGCCGCCGAAATTCTGATGGTTTCGCGTCCGCGCGTGTCCGACGTGGTGAACAAGAAAACGGCCAAATTCACCATCGACACGCTGGTGGAAATGCTCAGCCGCGTCGGCAAGCCGGTCAAGCTGGCTATCGGTTGACGCGCTGAACGACGTCATCGTGCTCAAAGGCATCCAAAAAATCAAAGGCCTCGGCGTTTTCGCCAACTACGCGCCGCCAGCGGGCACGGCCGAATTCGGCGTCAAAAACCTGATCTACGGTTGGAACTACTCGGGCAAGACGACGCTCTCGCGGCTCTTCGGCCTGCTCGACGCCAAGAAACCCAATCCAGAGCTTCCAACCTGCGCTTTTTCCATCGACACCGACCAAGGCGTCGTCACCGAAGCCAACTATCAAACCTGCCCGCAGATTGTTCGCGTCTTCAACTCCGATTTTGTCGCTGAGAACCTCAATTTCGCTGGGACGCCCTTCAAGCCTATCTTGCTGCTGGGGTCTGAGTCCGAAGCAGCTCAAAAAGAAATCGACCGGTGCGAGGAATTGGCCAAACGCTCGGTGGCGGGAGCTGCCGCTGCCAAGAAAGACGCAGACGATACCAAGAAGACCTTGGACAAGGCAAAGACTGACACGGCCGCCAACATCAAATCCACGGTGTCGCTGGTGAGCTTCTTCGGCTCCACCCAACTCGACAGAGAACTGCAGACCGTCGGGCTTGGCCTTGAAGACTATGAGCTTGGGGCCTCCGCATTAGAGGCCGACTTGAAGTTGGCACGAAGCTCTGACCAAGACCAGCTAATGCCAGTGCCCAAGG
>JAJXTL010000117.1 GCA_021783855.1 Pseudomonadota bacterium | reverse complement strand
GCAATGCATCAATGCCGCCTTCATCCAGCAATCCCTTCCATGTATATACCGTTTGCCGTGCCACGCCGACTTTCTCGGCAACTTCTGCCGGGCGTTTCCCGGCAAGCAACATCCTGCCGGCACGCAGCCGTTTTTTTGTTGCTTCGTCCAATCGTTTTGCCATGCAATCCCCCTCCAAGAACATCTTGGAGACTATAACGCACGGCAAAACATTTGGTTGTCATGATTTAGGGAAATATCAATAGCCAGAACCGCGCATGAAAACGCGCTGCAAATAATTGCTCAGGAACAGCGCATCACAGTTTCGATGCGGTTAAACTGTAGACGCAGGATTAAGGCGGGCTAAGAATGCAACAACCATGAACCTAGATGCCCGTACGCTACTGTTCTCGCTGACTCTTACCGACACGCTGATGGCATTGTGTCTGGTTGTTGCGGCCCAGGGACAGGCAGGTGAAAAAAAGGCGGATGGCCTGAATAAATGGGCCATGGCGCTTTTTCTGGAAACACTGGCGTGGATAGCAGCTGCTTCCAGGGGAATTCTTCCAGACCCGCTCGCAATCGTTCTCGCGCATGGACTTAAGGCCGTTTCGCACGCAATGATATTGGCCGCGATTTATGAGTTTCAGCAGCGGCGAGCGCCTAACTGGCAGTATTTTTTTCCGGTGGCAGCAACACTGGTGATGGCTTTCGTTCTGGTAAATGACACGCAAAGCCGCCTGGTTTGGAGCAGCCTGATTTTTATTTTTCAACTGCTGCTGATCGCACGCGCCCTGTTATCCGATCACGATACGCGCACCGGCCGGGCATGGCGCTTGCTGATCGGCGGAATAGCGATGTTCACACTGGTGATGGGAGCGCGCGCATTGGCTGGGCTGACGAGTCATGGTGAATTTGCCCAGATATCCAATAATGTAGCGCCTCAACCGGTTCAAATTGCGGCATTTATCGCTTCTATGGCAGCAACGCTGCTGGGATCAATCGGTTTTGTGCTGATGGTCAAGGAGCGTTCGGATAGGGCTACCATGCAGCTGGCGATGACCGACAGCCTGACGCTTATATCCAACCGGCGCGCCCTGATGGAATATGCAGAACACCCGCTGGCGCGGCGCGACGGTATTACGCTGGCATTGTTAATGGTAGATGTGGACCGTTTCAAACTTATTAACGATACTCACGGGCATCTGATTGGCGATGAGGTGTTGCGAAAAATTGCCAGCAGATTGCTGGAGCGGTTGAGAAAACAAGATTTGCTGGGACGTTATGGTGGTGAGGAGTTCTGCGTTATTGCGCCCGATACAACGGTTTCAGGCGCTATCACGCTGGCAGAGTCCCTGCGTGCAACCATCAATTCGACACCCTTTTCAACCGAATGCGGCGATCTCTCTGTTTCGGTCAGCATCGGCATTTCGTTTAGCTCTCCCAATGTCACGCGCAGTCTGAATGAAGTGATAAGCGAGGCCGATGAAGCGCTCCTTGCTGCTAAAAAGACCGGGCGTAACAAGGTCGTATATTTTGGCAGCACAGACGCGCAAGCAACAAAAAGCTACCATGACAGATAGTCTAAAAAATTTGCATCCTTGCAAGGTTTGGGCGCATTTCACAACATTATGCGAAGTCCCTCGCGCCTCTTTGCATGAAGCGGCTCTGATCGCACACCTCATTGAATGGGCGAAAATGCGAGGGATAATGACTGCAGTCGATAGTGCCGGCAACCTGATTCTGAGAAAAGCTGCAAGTGCAGGCCTTGAAGGCAGTGCAGCAGTGGTCATACAAGGCCATCTTGACATGGTATGCCAAGCCAACTCCGGAACGCAGCACGACTTTATGCGTGATCCCATCAATGCCATCGTGAAGGACGGATGGGTGGTCGCTGAAAATACCACGCTGGGCGCAGACAATGGCATAGGCGTAGCCCTTGCGCTTGCAGTGCTGGAAGCACCGAATCTGACTCATCCTGCGATCGAAGTCCTGCTCACGGTAAATGAGGAATGCGGAATGGACGGCGCGCGAGGTCTTGCCCCGGGTACTTTGCAAGGAAAAAGGTTGATCAATCTGGATGCAGAAGAATGGGGACATTTTTATCTGGGTTGTGCCGGGGGAGTGGACGTGGAAGTGGTTCATCACTGTGAACAGCAAAAAGTGCCGGCAGGTTATACAATGCTGCGGTTTGACGTGTCTGGTCTGCGTGGCGGCCACTCCGGCATTGACATACATCTGGGGCGTGGCAATGCGATCAAATTGCTGGCGGAAGCTTTGCGCGACCTATCTTTTCACAGCAATGTATATTTGATCGAGATGAAAGGCGGTACGGCGCGCAATGCGATTCCCCGTGAGGCTTATGCTCTGTGCGCGTTGCCTGATGATATCGCTGCCAATATCGACGAATGGGTGCGGCACCGTTGCGCTGCGTGGCAGCAACGACTTGCCCAGACAGATGCAGGCGTGCTGTTTTGTTGTAACCACTACGATGAGACGCCTGATATGTCGGTTGCACATGAAGAACGCGATCGCTTGCTGGCTTTTCTTGATACTGCAGCCAATGGTGTTTCTCACACCAGCGTTGATTTTCCGGGCGTGACTGACACCTCGAGCAATATCGGTGTGGCATTGCTTGAAAAAGGCGAATTCAAAGCGACTTTCAAAGTGCGTTCGCAATATGATCCAAGGGCCACTGTATTGGCTGACAAATTGGTTAGCCATGCCGCAGGTTATGGATTGCAAGCATGGAAAAATGGCCAGTATCCGGGCTGGACACCGGATCCGGCTTCTCCTATGCTGGCGCTGTGCCAGCGGGTATACGCCCGGGAGTTTGGCCAGCCTGCCGGATTGCAGGTAATACATGCTGGCCTGGAATGCGGGCTGCTAGCGGCGAGTCATCCGCATCTGGATATGATTTCTTTCGGCCCGAATATACGTGGTGCTCATGCGCCAGGCGAAAGCGTGGAGATTGAATCCGTCGAGCGTTGCTGGATATTGCTCAAAGCTCTGTTGCAGGAGCTGGCAGAAACAAATTATTGACAGGAGTGATATGATGAAAACCGGCCCTCGCGAGATAACAACGCCTTTCAGACCCATCCCTTTGGACGTGCCAGAAGGAATGAAGCATAACGAGTTCTTCAACAGCACAGAAAATCTCAACGATCTGGCAAATAACAACGGCTTGTTGGTCAATTCGGAAAATTTGCTGCTGTACCGCAAAGCGCTTGGGCATAGTACGGAATTCGACTGTTCCATTATCTACAACACATCAAGGACGATACTGAATCCATTGGGACGTCCAGTCAGGCGCACGCAGGTTGCTGAAAGCGTCAAGCATGTATGGAACAGAATGAACCAGGTCATCATTTCCTACATGCTGGAACAATACCCGGATCCTGAAGAAGCATTGGTGCTTGCAGGAGAAGCCAGCCTGGATGCGACTTGGCCGCTGACTTCTCCTGGCGTGCCCAGCATACGAATGTTGCACAACCATTTTGTGGTTTTTCCGAAACAAACACTTAAAAGTGCAAAATTTGCCGATGCGGATAATCCAAACCTGACAGATGGAGGACAGCACAGCCTGTTTCAGGCCTATATGCGCGATGTGTATCGCGAGTTTTTTGACCGCGCTTTGAGCCTTAAGATACTTAAACCTGCCAGTGAGACCGATGCGCGCATTCGATTGACGGGTTATCCCCAGGGGTTGCCCAGTTGGGAAATTCAAGGTGGAGAAGCAGCCCTTAAAAATGTGCATTTCTGGCGGGAATACGACGAGGTGCTCAAAGGTTTTATTGATTTTTATCGCAGTTTCTTTTCACAAGTATCGACGCGCAATGCGCCCATCTTGCAGGATGTATATTTTCCTGAACAGGTGGAGAACGTTCTGCTGTTCAATAACGATTTCATGAAAACGGCAAAAAAGGTGCGCGATCATTGCATCATGGATGCAAAATATGCGAGTGCTATACGCTGGCAGCCTGCATTCAAGCAGCTGATTTATCGCAACGACGCAGGAAAACTTATCGTCACCATCAGCCAGAATTCCATCGGCAATGCGATCACTGAATTGCTTGGCGTGGTGGTGAATCGCGACCCGAATGCTGAGGCTTACGCAGCAGTTGAACCGGCATTGATAGCCCGGCTGCTTGAAGTGCGTCGTCGTTTGATAGAAGCTGATCTGGGCGAGGGTATCGCCACTGCTTATTGGCCCAAGGAATAGTCATGATACGTTTAAGCAGTGCCTTGCGCGCCTGGGGGACTCCCAGCTTTTACGATGTTTTCAAGCAAGAACTGATGCAGTTGAACATTGATCAGCTTCCTCTGCAACAAGCGATATCGATGGGCAATTACGTCATCGATGCGCCGATCACCGTTATGAATATCAATGCGGTTGAGTCGGCCGAAGAGATTCGGGTGCAGGCCGGCATTTTTTTTCAGACAGTGATAGCCGGATGCAATTGCGCGGACGACCCAACACCTGCAAGCAGGATCAATGAGTATTGTGAAATTCAACTGCTTATCGACAGGGCAACAGCAAATGCCAGTGTCAACCTGATTGAATAAGTTTCTTGCCGTCGGTCAATCGACAGGCTTTCCAACATCGATTTTTGTGGCTTGCAATGGCCTGGAAATGAAATTTACTGCCATCGTATGAAACAATGGCGCAGGGCATACCAGCTTTGAACAGAGGTTGGCAATAAACGCGGCAGACATCAATGGCAGCAGCATTTCATGGTTGTCTGTCATTTCCATGATGATCACAAATGCGGTGATTGGTGCCTGCGTAACGCCTGCAAAATAAGCGACCATGCCAAGTATGATGGTTGCTCCTGCCGGGACACTGGTGAAAAAATGGGCAAGATTGGCGCCAAATCCGGCGCCTGCTGAAAGCGTGGGCGCCATGACTCCGCCAGGCATGCCACTGACATATGAAACCGCTGTTGCCATCATTTTCAACAGGCCATAGGCTTCCGGCAAGACAGACTTGCCATCGAGCAGTGTTTTTGCCTCGCTGTAACCGCTGCCGTAGGACGTGTTGTTCGAAGCCAATCCTATGAGAGCCAGGACCAAACCGCAGACAGCGGCAAAAGCAATCGGATTGGCTTTCATCCATGCACCCATATTTCCGGCCAGGCCTTTGTTGACCTCAACGAGAAAACGGCTGAATGTGCCTCCCAGCAGCCCTCCTGCCACACCGCAAGCAATGACCACATTCCATTGTTTGCCGAATGCTAACGATTCGGAAGTATGGCCGAAATAGGAATAGTTGCCGAGCAGGGCAATCGAAGTGATGCCCGCGATGATCACTGTCATGAGTATCGTCGAACTGTTGTGTTCTTCAAAAGAGCGGCTCATCTCTTCTATCGCGAATACGATGCCCGCCAGCGGGGTGTTGAATGCGGCGGCAACACCAGCTGCAGCACCGGCAAGTATCAGGCCCTTTTCCACATCGTGTTTTGGGAAGCGTGCAAATCTGCCCAGACTGTGCATGATGGATGCGCCGATCTGTACAGTGGGGCCCTCGCGCCCAACGGATGCGCCAAACAACAAACCAAAGACAGTGAGCATGATTTTGCCTGCGGCAATGCGCAAAGAAAGCACATGCTCTCGAACTATGCTGTTCGGGTCAAGGGATGCGATTGTCTGTGGGATGCCGCTGCCCTGTGATCCGGTAAAAAACTTGCGGGTGGCAAAAACGATCAGTGCAAGTCCGGCAGGGGTAGCCAGCAACGGAAGATAGGGCGAAACAGCAAGCATCTTGTGAAACAGCTTGTTTGCCCATTCGGCAGCGACAGCCAAGAAGATAGCGGCAAGCCCTACGCTGATTGCGCCGCTCCAAAACACGAGTCTGCGTTTCCAGTCCCGTATTAATGGCGTTTCCAGCATTGTGCTGTCTGTGCGAGTCTTTAAGTATTCGCGTATTGCATGAAAAAAATCCATAATATTATTATACAGTTCTTTTTGGACTTGACTTTCAAAATAGCCAATTTCGACTTAACCATTTTAATTAGTCTACTGGCAGTTTGCCTCCGTCAGGTAATATCCACAGCTTATTTATACGATCTGATCTTCCATGTCACCTCACTCATTTCATACTTCTGATAGCGCATCAGACCAGATCGCTCGAACGGACCTGCGCGCTATCGGCCGCCTGTTCCCCTATCTGTGGGAGTTTCGCGGGCGGGTTTTGCTATCGCTTTCGCTATTGCTGGGCGCAAAGCTGGCTTCGGTGAGCGTTCCGCTGGTCCTGAAAAAAATCATAGACTCGCTGGACATGTCGCACGCCAGCCTGGTTTTTCCATTGACACTCATCATCGCTTACGGGTTGCTGCGTTTTTCCAGCACGACATTTGCAGATCTGCGCGATGTGGTGTTTGCCAAGGTCACCCAGCGCGCGATGCGCAGGGTCAGCATGGCGGTATTTCAGCATTTGCATGCGCTGTCGCTGCGTTTTCATCTGGAACGCCAGACAGGCGGCATCACGCGCGACATCGAACGAGGTTCCAAGGCTATCTCCAGTCTGGTTGGATTCCTGTTGTTTCGCATAACGCCCACTGTGCTGGAAATATTGATGGTGGCAATCATTCTATTCGTCAAGCTGGACTGGGTGTTCGGCATGATTACGCTGCTGACGCTGGCTGTATATATAGCCTTTACGGTCACCATCACTGACTGGCGCACGCAGTTTGTGCGGCGCGCCAACACGCTGGACTCCGAGGCTTATGGGCGCGCGATCGACAGCCTGCTTAACTACGAAACGGTAAAATACTTTGGCAACGAGCGTTATGAGGCGGCGCGCTATGACAACAGTCTGGCCGAATGGGAGCACGCTGCATTGCAGTCGCAGCGCTCGCTCGGATTTCTGAATGCGGCACAGGCAGGTACGATTGCTATCGGCGTCACGCTGATGGTTCTGCGAGCAGCAAAAGGCGTGGTTGGCGGTACGCTGACGCTGGGCGACCTGGTGATGGTCAATGCCTATCTGTTGCAGATGTTCCAGCCATTGGGTTTTCTGGGGGTGATGTACCGCCAGATCAAGGAGTCCATCACCGATGTGGAACGCATGTTTACCCTGTTGCATCGCCCGAAAGAAATCGAAGATGCGCCAGATGCCGTGAAACTTTCTGTGCAGGGTGGCGAAGTCAAATTCGAGCATGTCAGTTTTTCCTACAATGCCGATCGTCCTATCCTGCATGATGTGAATTTCACCATTCCAGCCGGCAAGACCTTGGCCGCAGTAGGTGCGAGCGGTGCCGGAAAATCGACGCTGGCCCGTTTGTTGTTCCGTTTTTATGACATCAATGAGGGCGCCATCAAGATAGATGGAAGGGACATAAGACGCGTTACCCAGGAAAGCCTGAGATCCGCTATCGGTGTGGTGCCGCAGGATACGGTGCTGTTCAACGACAGCATCTACTACAACATTTCCTATGGCAGGCCCGATGCCACGAGAGAGGAAGTAATCAATGCAGCCCGGGCTGCGCATATCCTGAATTTTATCGAGTCGTTGCCGCAAAGGTGGGAGACGATAGTCGGTGAAAGGGGGCTTAAACTTTCAGGCGGCGAAAAGCAGCGCGTTGCGATCGCCCGAACCTTGCTGAAGAACCCGGCCATACTGATACTCGACGAAGCCACTTCCGCGCTTGACACCAAAACCGAAAAAGCCATTCAGGCCGAACTGCTGGAAATCGCCAAAAGCCGCACCAGCCTTATCATCGCACATCGTTTGTCCACGGTGGTGGAAGCGGACGAAATACTGGTGATCGAGGCGGGGCGTATCGTTGAGCGCGGGCGGCATGCTGAGTTGCTTGCACAAAATGGGGTATATGCGCTTATGTGGGCGATGCAGCAACAGGCGGAAGAAGAGAAGCCGGAAGAATGAAATCTTCATGCAGTGCCGTTGCGGATAGGTTGGCTGCTTTGGGATCTCAGGATTTTTTCGAGGCTCTGGATGCTGTTTTGGCTTTAGGTTTAGCGGCAACCTTCGTTTTGGGGGCTGTTTTGGATTTTGCCTCAGTCTTTGGTTTTGCCGCGGCCTTTGGCTTTGTGGCCTTTTTTACCGGCTTGCCGCCCTTTGCTGCCTTGGCGGCTAACAGTTCCAATGCTGTTTCAAGCGTGACTTCATCGACCGGGATATCCTTGGGCAGGGTTGCGTTGATCTTGCCGTGACGCACATAAGGACCGTAGCGACCGCTGCATATCTCTACCGAGGCTTTGTCATCGGGGTGATCGCCCAGCGTGCGCAAGACAGCGTTGCCATCTTTGGCCTGTGCAAGCAACTCTATCGCACGTTCAAGGTCGATGTCAAAAATGCTGTCTGAGCGAGGAATGGATTTGAATTTACCGTCATGTCCGATGTAAGGGCCGAAGCGGCCGATGTTGACGATGACCTTCTTGTTGCTTTCGGGATGCAAGCCCAACTCGCGTGGCAGGGAAAGCAGTTTCAATGCGGAGTCCAAATCAGCCTGATCGACTGGCATGTCCTTGGGCCATGAAACGCGTTTGGGCTTGGTCTTTTCACCTTCAATCACTTCGCCGAGTTGTACATAGTGGCCGTAAGGACCACGCAAAAGCAATACGGGTTGGGCTGAGTCGGGGTGGTGGCCTAGTTCAATTCGAACATCATCCTGTGTTTCGCCGCCCACACTGCGTTTGTATTTGCAATCAGGATAGTTGGTGCAACTGATGAAACTGCCGTAACGGCTCAATTTCTTGGCCAGCGGTTTGCCGCATAATGGACAAGCTTCGTCGAGCAATTCCTGCGGACGCTCGATATTGGTTTTTTCCATGATAAGCCCGGAAAATCCGCTCCAGAACTCATTTAACACGCCTATCCAGTCGCGCTTTCCATCCGAGATATCGTCGAGTTCATCTTCCAGCGACGCAGTGAAGTTGTAATCCACATAGCGCGTGAAATGATCGGTGAGAAAACGTGTGACGACCCGCCCGACATCGGTCGGCACGAAACGTTTCTTGTCCAGAATGGCATATTCTCGCGTTTGCAGCGTGGATATGATGGTGGCATAGGTTGAAGGACGGCCAATGCCGTATTCTTCCAAGGCCTTGACCAGACTGGCTTCGGTGAAACGCGGTGGCGGCTGGGTAAAGTGTTGTTCACCGAAGAGTTTGTCGACAGGCAAAATATCGCCTTCAACGAGGGTCGGCAGTTTGCCACCCTGCTCTTCTTCAGCGTCATCCACATCCTCCATATAAACGCTGATGAAGCCGGGAAAAATCAGCACCTGACCGCTGGCCCGGAAAAGCGTGTCATCGCCTCCCAGCCGGATGTCTGCGCTGACCGTGTCAAAGCGCGCCGCGGTCATCTGGCACGCCAGCGTGCGCTTCCAGATCATTTCATACAGTCGAGCCTGGTCTGCGCTTAGATGCTCGCGCAGGCTGTCGGGTGTACGCGCAATCGAAGTCGGAC
>JAJXTL010000013.1 GCA_021783855.1 Pseudomonadota bacterium | reverse complement strand
AGCGAACAGGCATTCATGGGTCGCGGCGTTTCCGGCTGCGCGACCTGCGACGGATTCTTCTATCGAGGTCAGGATGTGGCGGTAATCGGCGGCGGCAATACCGCTGTGGAGGAAGCACTTTACCTGTCCAACATTGCAAAACATGTCACGCTGGTGCACCGTCGCGACACCTTCAGAGCCGAGCGCATCATGGTCGATCACCTGATGGAAAAAGTCGCGGCAGGTAAAATCACCCTGCAACTGAACAGCACGCTGGACGAAGTGCTTGGGGATGACAGCGGCGTAACCGGCATGCGCGTGAAAGATGTACAAAGCGGCGAAAAACAGGACATTCTACTTACCGGCGTGTTCATTGCCATCGGTCACAAACCGAATACCGACATTTTTGCCGGACAACTGGAAATGGACAACGGCTATATCCTGACGCGCGGAGGCTCGACCGGCAACGCCACCGCAGCCAGCATTTCAGGTGTATTCGCCGCAGGCGATGTGCAGGATCAAATCTACCGTCAGGCTGTCACCAGTGCGGCGACCGGTTGCATGGCGGCGCTGGATGCGGACAAGTATCTGGCCTCGATGGGAAAGCTGTAAACCCGAAACAACATCCAACATGGCAGCCCCCCTGGTCAAACGACTAGCCATTCCACTGATGAAACAACTAAGTGTTGACTAAGCACGATAAAACATGTGCGAAGCCACCACTTATAAGCGGCAAAGCCGCTAAGTCGCTGGCTGTCTCCCCTGCCCTCTCCCGCCCTGCGGGAGAGGGGGACCAGGATACGTTACGCGAGTCTCACGTTGATGGAGATGCCGCGCTGTTCCGCGCCGCAATCGGCCCTGTCACGCCGCTGGCGGAACAAAACCGCATCAGCCCGGTTAAACCTGCCACGCAGGCCAGGGTACGCAGCCCTGTCTTGCATAGTCCGCTGCCTGACACGCTGTCCGACTGTACATCCGCAGACTCACCTGAAGAGTTTTTACGCAACGGCTTGTCTGTCAAATCGTTGCGCAAACTGCGGCGGCAAGCTGTACAGGACACGCTGGATCTGCACGGCAGCCCTGTCGATGCGGCACGCATGCTGCTGCAACAATTTCTGTCGGAAGCGACACAACACCAGTTGCGCTGTGTGCTGGTGATACATGGCAAGGGAAAAAACAGCCTGGGGGGAGAGGCTGTGCTGCGTACCCATACGCGTCATTGGCTTACGCAACATCCGCTGGTACTGGCTTTTTGCGTGGCGCCACCCGATCTGGGAGGCAGCGGTGCAGTGCTCGTGCTGTTAAAAACCTAACGGGCATGACGAAGACGCCACCCCTGATAATGAAGTTCGCCAAGCCCGTTTCCCTCACCACAATCCTCTCCCGAGGGGAGAGGAAACAAACGAATCGCTACGCGAACTTAACGTTAAACCTTGGATTTATTGCCCATCACGTAGATCAGGTATTCAAAGAACAGCTCACACCATTCCTGATCGTTTTCCTTGAGCGAATGCAACAGCTTTTCAACCTGCGTTATCGGCCATTTCGGGTTGAATGACACCAGCATGTTTTCCGGATAAACAGCAAGCGTTTCTTTCAAACGTTCCGCCATGTTGTTGATGCCATTAAACATCAAGGCAAGGTCTTTATCCGTGCTGATATTTTCAGTCAAGTTCCCGTATATTTTCGGATATTGTTTGGTAAAATCGATGAATTTCGTGAGTATGAAAAAAAACTCGCCTTTGTTGTCAGCGGTGACCGCATCTCCCAACATGAAAGGTTCCACAGACAATTCAAGCCAGTAGTAGCCCAACTTCGGGTTGCGATGTTTGGATACGCCAATATAGCCATTGCGCGCACGCGCACGCTTGATCGTATCATCGAGCAACAACTTGTCGGATGCACGCGTTGCGATTTCCCGATCAACCAGCACTTCCGGTTTAACCAGGAAAAAATCCGGGAATTCGTCATAAAACTTCCCGGAATGATTGTGCAAGCGATAATAGGCGTTAAAAACCTCTAACGCCAACGCCGCATTATTCTCAAGATCGTAGTAGCTTCGTTGATCGTGATCGCCGGACCTTCGTTGCTGCATAGCTTTCCCCATATGTTCATGCTTGTTTTTTGCATCTGCCATGATAACCTGAACGGGTCGATATTGCCTCATTTTCAGAGCTGAATTTCCCGATTGACCGACAACACAATCAACTTCCTCGAACTTGCCTGCCTGCACATTCAAACCGAATTGACGAAATCGTTATTTTTCGGGTTTTAAATCGCCCCGGGATTATCGTCAGCCATACGCAGCGCAGCCTCGATATCTACCGATACCACCTTGGAGACCCCCTTTTCCTGCATGGTAACGCCGATCAGTTGATGCGCCATCTCCATCGCAATCTTGTTGTGGCTGATAAACACGAACTGGGTATGCAGCGCCATTTTTCTCACCAGCGCGCAAAGCCGTTCGGTATTGGTATCGTCCAGCGGCGCATCGACCTCATCGAGCAAGCAGAATGGCGCAGGATTGAGCTGAAATAACGAGAAGATCAGCGCAATGGCAGTCAGTGCCTTTTCACCGCCTGACAGCAGGTGTATCGAGCTGTTCTTTTTCCCGGGCGGCTGCGCCATCACCTGCACGCCACTGTCGAGTATTTCCTCGCCGGTCAGCACCAGACGCGCCTCTCCGCCTGCAAACAACACGGGAAACAGTTCTGCCAGCTGCAAGTTGACCTGATTGAAGGTTGCCATCAGCAGATCGCGCGACTCGCGGTCTATGTGTTTGATCGCATCGATCAGCGTCGCCATCGCCTCGTTCAAATCCTGAGCCTGGGCATCCAGGTAATTTTTTCGGTCGCTCGCGGCCTGCAGCTCATCAAGAGCGGCCAGATTGACCGCGCCCAGTCCATCAATCGCCCGGCCCAATTGGGTCAGTTCGTTCTGCATCTGATTGAGACGAGCGCCTGCCAGCAGCGGCAGCAGCGCCGATTCATCCGTCCCCTGCAACTGATCAGCCCATTGCTCAAAATACAATCGAGCCTCCTGCTCCTTGAGGGCATACTCACCCAGTTGCTCTCGCAGCGTGCCCAGACGATGCTCACAGGAAAGACGCGTCTCTTCCAGCGCTTGCATCTCACCCGATACGCTTTCCAGGCTCCCTCGTGCAGCGCCCAGCGCCAGCTCGGCGTCGTGGCGGACCTGCAAGGCCGTTTGCAATGCCAGCGCTGCTGCATCGCTGCTGCACTCGGACAGTTCAGCGTTCAACTGCTGCATATTCTGCTCGGCCTGCGCCAACGCACTGACGGCACCCTGAATATTTAGCTGCAGATCGGTGATCTTATCGAGACAGGTTCGGGAGAAAAAATCCGCTTCCTGGCGTGCATGCTGCACCTGTTGGACGCGCAGGCGCTGTTCACGCAGCGCCTCATCCTGTTCGCGGGCACGCTGTTTCGCCTCATCCACCTGCAACAGGCTGCCTGCGAATTTCCCGCTCGAACTTTCCATCTGCCCGGCAATCTCCAGTTGCTGCTCCTGCTCCACACCCAGCAATTCGCTTATTTCCTGCATTTGCATGGCTATCTGCTTACGCCGCTCAGCGCTGTGCTGATGTGCCTGATCGAGCCTGAGCAACTGCATTTGCAGCGTATGCTGGCGCAACTTCGACTCATTGACCGCCACCCGCTGCGGCGGTATCTGCACCTCGATGGCACGATAGTGCTGCTCAGCCTCCGTCAGCTGCTGTTGAGCCGCCGCCACGCACAGCCTGTGTTCATCGGCATCATGTTCCAGCTGCTCAATCTCCCGCTGCCGGGTCAGTACACCCTGCGTGTTCGGCGCATGAAGCAGCACGCTATGACGGCCTACCAGATGCCCCTCCTGTGTGACAAACCAGCCACCTTCCGGCAACGCATCGCGCAACTCTAAACCCTGCGTCACATCCTGCACTGCATAAATCGATGCCAGCCATTCACGCACCGCAGGAAGCACCTGCTCGTTCTGGCATTGCACGTAGCTCAGTACAGGGGTGAGCCGCCCCGGATTTTCATCAGCAGAGAAGATGCCTGGGGAAGCCGGCTCGTACAACGCCACCCTGGCAGGCGGCGCATCCTGCCAGGCTGCTGCATCGGCCAGTGCGGGCAAGGCATCAAGTCGTTCGCGCAACACCGCTTCCAGCGCATTTTCCCAGCCATGCGTGATGCGCAGGGATTGCCACAGTCTGGGCAGTTCATCCAGTTTTTTCCGTTGCAGCCAGTGCTTTAAGTTTTTGTCGCCATCCAGTTGCATCTGTAATTGCTGCAATGCATGCAGCGCTGCATCCGCCTTGGCAGCCTGACGCTCATGTTGTTGCAAGCTCGAACGCAATTGCTGCCGCGCGGCTTCTGCCTGCGGCAACTGATCTTGCAAATGCTGCAGATTCTCCTCGATAGCCTGCTGAGTCATCTCCAGCTCTGCCAACTCCTCCTGCGCCTGATCGCGGGCAAGGCTGTCCGGACGTGGCAGATTTTCGGATTCCTGCAACAATCGGGCATGCCGCGACGCCAGCTGCCCGATGTTGCGCAGCAGATTGTCATGCTGCGTTTTGAATAATTGCAGTTGTTGCTGCATGTTCATCTGCTCACGCTGCAATCCGTTGTAGCAATCCAGCGCCATACGCGCCGCCTGCTCCGCCTGCGGCAGTTCCGCCTCTTCTCTTTGCGCGTTTTGGCCGGCCTCGTGAAGCTTGCACAAGGCGATTTCCTGCTGATCCCGCCAATGTTGCAGAAGCTCGGTCGCCTGCTGTTGTTGACGTCGTTGCTGCAGGGTGAGTTGCGTAGCGGCATCGATCTGCTGAGCCAGCCGCTGGCGCTGCATGGCGACATGCCTGATCTGCTGTTCGAGCCCTGAAATTTCGGCATTGACCTTGTATAGCTCGCCCTGCCTTGTTTGCAACTCATCGGACCGATGATGGTGGCCGCTGCGCAGCGTTTCCAGACGACTTTCAATGTCACGCAATTGTGCAGTTTGCGCTTCCAGTTCGTTGCGGGTCTTCACGATATCGCCGGCAAAACCCGCCCTGAGTACATCGGCATCCCGTTTTTTGATCAACCAGAGCAACTGTTGCGTGATATCCCGCTGCTTTTCCAGCGCACGGTATCGCTGCGCCACTTCGGCCTGCTCGCCAAGATGCGCCAGTTGCTTGTCCAGCTCCAGCAGGATGTCGCCGACCCGCTGCAAATTATCTCGCGTATCATTCAGGCGCTGCGATGTCTCGCGTCTGCGGTCACGATATTTTGAGACACCTGCCGCTTCTTCAAGAAACACGCGCAATTCTTCAGGCTTGGCCTCGATGATGCGCGAGATCATGCCCTGCTCGACGATCGCATAAGCGCGCGCCCCCAGACCCGTACCCAGAAAAATATCGGTGATGTCGCGGCGACGCACTTTCTGACCATTGATGTGATAGCTTGAGTCGCCATTGCGCTGCAACACGCGGGCAATACAAATTTCCGCATAGCTGGACCATTGCCCTGCCGCCTTGCCAAGCTGATTATCGAATACCAGCTCCACGCTGGCGCGCGAGACCGGTTTGCGCTTGAGAGAGCCGTTGAAAATCACATCCTGCATACTCTCGCCGCGCAGTGCCGATGCCTTTGACTCGCCCAGCACCCAGCGCAGCGCATCGATCACATTCGATTTACCGCAACCGTTGGGGCCGACCACGCCGACAATCTGCCCCGGCAGATGAATATGCGTAGGGTCGACGAATGATTTGAATCCGGCTAACTTGATTTGTGAAAGACGCAATTTGGCGGTCGCAGCGATATAATGAACGCCATTTTAACCCAAGCCACACATCCGATGACGACTCAAGCCACCAAAACGCTGGAAACCTTCCCCAATCCCTGCGCTGCCCGCGATTATCACATACACATGGAAATCCCCGAGTTCACCTGCCTGTGCCCCAAGACCGGCCAGCCGGACTTCGCCACGCTGATACTGGATTACATTGCCGATGAAAAATGCATGGAACTCAAAAGCCTGAAACTGTACATGTGGTCGTTCCGCGAAGAAGGGCATTTCCACGAAGATGTCACCAACCGCATCCTGGACGATCTGGTCCGCGCAATCGAACCGCGCTTCATGCGCCTGACCGCCAAATTTTACGTGCGTGGCGGCATCTTCACCAATGTCGTCGCCGAGCATCGTCAACCCGGCTGGCAACCCGCGCCATTCGTGGAATTTTCCCGGTTTGGCAGCCAGTCGAATACGCGCGGCTAACGGCCTGTCCGAAGCAAGGCAACGTCCGGGCTGTCAGAAATGATAGCCCTGCAACTTACCCAGCACAGCCTCGAATTCCTCGATGGACACCGGCCTGCCGAACAGGTAGCCCTGATAGGCATTGCAGTCGTACTTTTCAAGAAAAGCCTTCTGTTCTTGCGTCTCCACACCTTCGGCAAAAACACCCAGTTCCAATGATTTCGCCAGATCGATGATGGTCTGTACCAGTTGCGCATCGTTGCCTTCCAGGGTAATGCCCTGCACAAATTCCTGGTGTATTTTGAGCTGATCCGAGGAGAGTTGTTTCAGGTAGGACAGCGACGAATATACAGTAGCAAAATTATCCATCGACAATCTGACCCCCATATTTTTCAGGGCATGGATTTTCCCCATCGTGCCCTTTATATCTGTCAGCGCCAGCTTTTCTGGCAGTTCCAGTTTAAGATGCGTCGGGGATGCCTGATGTGCATTCAATATACCGGCAATCTCGCCCACAAAATCGGGCTGGGCAAATTGCCTGGCGCTGATATTTACCGTCAGCGTCAAGCCGCGCGTTTTATCGTTTTGGCTCCACAAGGCGAGTTGTCGGCAGGCCGTGTGCAGAACCCAACGACCAATATCGATAATCAAGCTGCTCTCTTCGGCAATCGAGAGGAACTGACCGGGCATGATCACGCCGCGATCCGGGTGTATCCAGCGCAGCAAGGCTTCCGCACCCAGCGGGCGATTGTCGTTGTCCACCTGTATCTGGTAATGCAGATGCAGTTGGTGCAACGCCAGGGCGTGATGCAAATCATTTTCCAGCGCATCATGCGCGACCACGTTATGCTGCATGACGGGATCAAAAAATCGCACTGCGTTGCGCCCGGAGCTTTTTGCCTGATACATCGCCATGTCGGCATGTTCAATCAACCGTTCCACGGGCTCGTCATTGCCGTGATACGAACTGATTCCAATGCTGGGTGAACTGTGATATTCGTGCTCCTTGAGTTCGTACGGCATGGATAATGCTTCACGAATTTTTTCGGCAACCAGCGAAACCTTGTGTGTCGCATCATCGCTGTCATTGCTGATGGCCTCGATCAGCACCACGAACTCGTCCCCGCCGAACCTTGCCACCGTATCCATTTCACGTACGCAGGATTTGATTCGCACGCCCACCTCTATCAGCAATAAATCGCCATAGTCATGCCCGAGCGTATCGTTAAGCGCTTTGAAACGATCCAGATCTATGAACAGCACCGCACCGTAATCGTTGTGACGCACCGAAGTGACCAGCGCTGCCTGAAAACGGTCGAGGAACAGACGACGGTTGGGCAGTCTGGTCAGCGCATCATAAAACGCCAGATGATAGATTTCTTCCTCGACCCGTTTACGCTCGGTAATGTCGCTGAAGATGACAACATAATGGGTGACCTCCTGCTGCGGGTCTTTAACCGCAGTGATCGTCATCCATTTTGGGTAAACCTGCCCGTTCTTGCGCGAGTCCCAAATCTCACCCGACCAAACACCAGCGTGCAGCAACTGCTGCCACATCTCGACATAGAATGACTTATCCTGCCTGCCTGAATTCATGATGTGAGGGTTTTTTCCCAACACATCCGCAAGGCTGTAGCCGGTAATATCGGTAAATGCCCGGTTGACCCGAACAATATTGGAACATGCATCGGTAATCAGGATGGCATCGTGCGTTTCGAAAGCCACGGCGGCAACCCGCAATGCCTCCTCGATCTGCTTGTGCTCGGTGATGTCTTGCAGTGTTCCCTGCATTGTCAAAGGGTATCCCCGTGCATCGAACTCCAGCTTGCCTAATCCATACACCCAGCGCTCGGCCTGATCATTGGGCCGGATGATGCGAAATTCCTTATCGAACGCCTGCCTTTGGCCGATAACTTCATTTCTCAAATAATCGATCATCATCATGCGGTTATCGGGATGAAGCAAAGCCCGCCATCCTTCTACTGAATGTGGATATGCGTCGTCTATCCCGAGCAACTTGTTCAGCACCTCTGAACCCGGCCAGAACCCGCTTCTGATATCCAGAACATAGGTGCCCAGGCCGGCAATAAGCTGAAACTCCCTGAGGGTTGCTTCGCTGTCAGTGATCTTTTTCTGCCATTTTGCAACGGCGCGATCCGTTCCGGATACAACGAAAAACAACGCGGCATACAGCATGGTAAAGGCGCCCAATACAAGCAGTGCGATCTCAAGCAAGTGGGCATGGAGGCTTTTAAAGACGGGCGTGACATCATCGTAGAGTTCGATGACGCCTATGCGTTGGCCCTCATGCATCAGCGGCATGTAGGTCAGTGCAACATAGACCTTGTGCATTGCGCCGCTTGCGCCTGAAAACGCATCGCGAAATTCTATCTGATGCACCGTTTCGCCGCGCAGTGCGGCTGCCAGAAAATCCGGATGAAGGCTGGTTCCACCGATTTCGCTGCCGGCAGAGGAATAAACAATGGTTCCCGACAGATTGTACAGCTTCAGCTTGAGGACACCGTGTTCACGAATAATGCCCAGTGCGGCGGCAAATGAAGAGTCAAGATTTTGAATTGTTTGCGGGGCCCGGGTATCAACCCTGTTGCTGACGAAAGTGCTGATCTGCTCGTCCATCGAATGCGTGAGGTAAGCCAGGGTTTTTTCGTTTTCCCTTGCGGCTATAGTCGTATGCTCGGCAATTTGATCTGCCCGATACAAAAATATCAGGGTCGCTGCCGTGACAAGCATGACCAGCAGACTGACGATTGAGAGCCGCCGCCGCAGCGAGAATGCCTCTGCGACAGGACGCCTGCTTGTTCGGTTATTTCCTGCAACGGTCATATTGGTTCCCCATGCATTATGTGGACAAACCGTGACCACCCGGCAATCCCGCTGACCTGATTGACGCGACTCAGGCCCGGTAATTTTGCGTCACCGCCTCTCGACGGTTTTGCCCTTACAGGTTAAACAGATAATATCACTATCACTGAAAGAGAAGATCGATTATCCATGACAATAATTTATTCATTCGAGTGCGTCCGAAAATGAAATGACCTGAATATCAGGTGGTGTAAAATCGGCTCATCGCAGCGCTAAACCTTTTAAAATTGGCGCCGATAACAAAGTTACAGGGCAGGCGCCCGCCACCCAAACTGGAGGAGGTGTGAAATGTGCATCGTGACCATGAATAGTAACGAAGTCGAATATGACAACTCGATAAACTACAGTGATGAAGTGCTGTGCGCGGGCTGGGATCCTGCCTTAGCCTTGCAACCACACACAGAAAACCGGAACAGCATGCCCTTGGATATGGTTTTGCTTGATGCGGAAGTATTCCTTACAAAAATGTATGCATATCAACGTTAGGAGCCTGCCGGACTTCTTTCGCGAGATGAAAGAAGTCCGACAGGCTCATGACAGCCCGACAGATTGCCGTCATGCGGGATACAATGGCAAACACCCTGTAAAGTCATAATATGTCCGAGCCATCCGATCTGTTGTTGTTGCGCGACAAACTGCGCGTGTTTGCCGAGGCTCGTGACTGGGATCAGTTTCATTCGCCGAAAAACCTGTCCATGGCGCTGATGGTTGAAGCGGCTGAGCTGATGGAGCATTTTCAGTGGGCAACCGAGGCACAGTCAGGTAATCTGGCGCCGGAAGGCAAGACCGCTGTTGCTGAGGAACTGGCCGATGTGCTGCTCTATCTGGTGCGCCTCTCGGACAAACTGAAAGTTGATTTGCTTGAAGCGGCCTTGCTCAAGCTGGAAAAAAATGCCGTTAAATACCCGGCAGATATTGTTCGCGGCAGTTCAAAAAAATATAACGAATACTGATCCGTCCTGCATGATCGGATTGCACTATCAACAAATATTCAGGGAAGCGTAAAAATGAGCGAAAAACAAACACCACGCAAGAAAAGTACCGTTGATGCCAGAGTCAAAAAAATCGGGCTTGCCACCGCTCAGTTGCACCGCATACTCAAAGAACTCGGACACACTCGCCACCTGGAAAAGTCGGCCTCCACCATGCCTGATGCGCGCGCGCGGCTGTCCTTCATCGACAAATCCATGCATGACGCGTCGGAAAAAACCATCAGCGCAGTCGAAGCATCACTGCCGTTGACCAGCCAGAACCGGGCCGCCTGTGGCGAGCTGTCGATGCGGCTTGCCGATACCGGGTTCACTGAGCACCAGCCTCTCATCATGGATGCAATCTCGAAATTAGGCGAGATGGCGATGGCGGAAGAAGCGGTACGCCATAACCTGATGCAGATCATGGAAGCCCAGGAATTCCGCGATCTGGCCGGACAAATGGTCAACAAGATCGTGAATGCCGCTGTCGAAATAGAAAGCATTCTGCTCGACATCCTCAAGGAATATGCGCCGGACAGCAAGGACTCCCTGATCAGCACCGAGGGGCTGACCGCAGGCCCGGGACAGTTGTCCAGCGTCAACGGACAGGATGAGGTGGACGATCTGTTGGCGTCCCTCGGCCTTTAATACACTGCAGGTTTTGCCGTCAGAATTCGCAAAGCGGCCACCCCGACCGGCTCTCTGAGCTGAATCGGCACAACCGCGTGACGCTGAGCATAACGTTGCTGCACTGCTTCGATTTGTGCGTATTCCTGTTCCGCCCGCTGCATCAATAACGGTGAGACGGAATGTGCGGCAGCCAGACTCTGGTTGACGATCCACGCCCAGGGTTCGATACCCGCCCGGCGCAAGTCTTCCTGCAACTCGGCCGCCTCCAGCACCGGCGTGGTTTCCGCAAGGGTGACCAGCAATATTCGGGTGCAGCTTGCATCCTGAAGACGCATCATCGGCGTCTGCGCTGTTTTTCCCAGATTTCGCGCAACATCCCGGTGATAAGCGCCAGTGGCATCCAGCAACAACAGGGTATGACCGGTCGGTGCGGTATCCATCACCACGAAAACTCGATCCGCCTCACGGATGGCGCGCGAAAACGCCTGAAAAACGGCAATCTCTTCGGTGCAGGGAGAGCGCAAATCCTCTTCAAGCAATGCACGCCCCTGTTCATCCAGATCTTTTCCTCTAGTTGTCAGTACGTGCCGGCGATACCGTTCTGTTTCCACCAGCGGGTCTATGCGGCTCACCCTCAAATTTTCCATCTCGCCATTCAGCGTTTCCGACAAATGTGCCGCAGGATCCGAGGTGGTGAGATTCACCGCATGACCGCGCGCGGCGAGTTCGACTGCGATGGCCGCCGCCAGGGTGGTCTTGCCGACGCCGCCTTTTCCCATCAGCATGATCAAACCGTGCCCCGTCAGTTCCAGCTGATCTATCAGACCCGATAGATCAGGCATGCTGATTTTTCGAGTCTTCCTCGCGACATCGATGACCGGCGTATATTCAGCCATCAGTGCGCGCAAAGCGTTGATGCCGACCATATTGAACGGCAACAGGCTGCGCATATCGGTCGGCAGCGCGCGCAACGCATCCGGCATATCGGCTATCGCCGCGCACTCACGCTGATAAATGGCCTGCGCAACATCATCCTGAACGTGAAACTCGCGTAGCGATTCGTTTGCTCGGCTTCGCCCCCCTCGCTGCGCTCTCCCCTCCTGGAGATAACCAGCGACTTGGCTGCCGTCTTCTGGCAGCTTAGTCGAATGGCTAGTTGTTTCATCAGGGTTTGAGTGAGGGAAACGGGCATGGCGAGCTTCATCATCAGGGGTGGACACTTCGCCATGCCCGTTAGTCTCGCCTTGGGGCATACGCCCGTTAATGACCAGATACTGATGAGAAAAACCGCTTTGTGTCAACTCGATACAGGTGCGTGCGGCCTCCTGCAAAGAGGAGCGTTGTGCACGGGCGACCAGTATCAGCCGGGTGCAACTCGAATCGGCCAATACCGCAACGGCATTGCTATACCGCTGACGTTGTTTTTCCAGGCCTGCCAGAGGCCCCAGACAAGAGGCGCCCTCGGGGTTATCGTCGAGAAATCCGCTCCACGCGCCGGGCAACTGCAGCAGGCGTATCGTATGGCCGGTGGGTGCCGTATCGAAAACCACATGATCGAACTGTCCCAGTAAATCCTGATCCGTCAGAAGTTCGGTAAATTCATCAAAGGCTGCGATTTCAGTGGTACATGCGCCGGAGAGCTGCTCCTCGATACGTCTGACAGCCGACTCCGGCAAACTGCCGCGCACCGGCCCCACAATGCGCTCACGATAGGCAGAAGCTGCGGCCTGCGGATCAATCTCCAGTGCCGACAGCCCCGGCACTTCTGCAATCACTGTGAGCCTGTTGCCTATGGCGACGCCAAACACCTGCCCCACGTTGGAGGCAGGGTCGGTGCTGACCAGCAGCACCCTCTTGCCGCCATCGGCCAGCCGCACCGCCGTGGCGCACGCCAGCGAAGTCTTTCCCACCCCGCCTTTTCCGGTGAAAAAAACAAAGCGCGGTACCTCTGTCAGCAGTTTCATCCACTCTCCTTTTAGCAGTTACCGGAACAGCAGGAAGAGGAATCGGGCAGCCCGGCAAATCGGGCCAACTCACGGCGTGTGGGATAGCGTCCTGCCAGGACAATTTCGCCGTCCAGCAAGACCAGCGGCAGGCATTCCTCGCCGGATCGCTCCAGAAAAGACTTCGCCACAGCATTCTCGACAAAAGCCATCGGCTGCTGGGCAAGATTATATCGTTCCATTGTTCCGCCGGATCGCTTTAACCAGTCTGCATCGGCACCAAAATCCACCAGTGCCTGATCGACTTCAGTGCCGCATACCCCGGTGCTGCAACATAACGCGGGATCGAATACCTGTATTTTCTTCATGACCTCCCCCTTAATCCTGAATGCGGCCGATTTCCGCCAGCTTTTCTTTCAGAACCAGCTTGTCCAGCTTGTCGATGGGCAAACTCATGAACAACTGTATGCGTCTTGCCAACTGATCATAGGCCTTCTTGAACGCAACACGTCTGGCTTCTTCCCCCTCAACATGGGCCGGATCAGGAATACCCCAGTGCGCCGTGGCGGGTTTGCCGGGCCAGATCGGGCAAGCTTCTCCGGCCGCGTTATCGCATACGGTGAATATAAAATCGATTTCGGGTGCGCCGGGTGCAGCGAACTCATCCCAGCTTTTGCTGCGCAATCCTTCGATGCTGAAACCTTTTTTCTGCAACAGTTCCACGGCGCCCGGGTTGACTTGCCCTGCCGGCTTACTGCCTGCGCTGTATGCAACGAAACGTCCCTTGCCCAGCTGATTGAACAGCACTTCAGCCAGAATGCTGCGTGCAGAATTGCCGGTACATAACACCAGCACATTGTATTGTTTTTCGCTCATTGCATTTCCCCTCAGCCAATATTTAAATTATTAAACAATTATTAAAATAATAGACGGCATTAAAGCAGAAAAGCAATACTTATTCAATATGAAAATCAAAAATAATCAAGGCCCGTCACCGTGCCTTGATCGCTGCAAACATGAAGATCAATCGCCTCAGTCATCCCCTTCGCCACCACGAGAGCCTCTGTCCCCGCCTTCACCGCGCTGACCTCGATCTCCGCGATAGCCTTCACCCCGATTATCGCGATATCCGCCATTGCCACGATTTTCGCCCGCTTGGGGTTGCATGGGGCTGCTGCCAATTGCCGCACCGGTTCCGCCACCGATGGCCGCTCCCAGAATGGCGCCGTTCTGGCCGCCTACGCTTTGTCCGACCACAGCACCTGCCGCCCCACCCAATGCGCCACCCAAGATCGCACCGCCATCAACCGCGAAAGCGCTTGCGCTGGCTGACAGTAACATGATAATTGCAAAAAGTTTTTTCATATAATTTCCTTATTGTATAAATAATTTGCCGCGTTTTTTGGCCAAACACAGTGGCAGTTTAATTTCCGGCTCGCCCTATTCCGTCCTTCCCAACACCTTCAGGTACACCTTGCGGTAAGCACGCGCGCTGGTTTCCCAGCTGAAATCCTTGCTCATGCAGTTCCTGCGCAACACTCGCCACTTGCGCTGATCCCGATACAGCCCGACCGCGCGCACTAGAGTGGCATACAGATTGTCGGCCGTCATACCGCTGAACACGAAACCGCTGGCCGAGCCATCATTGAGCGTTTCCGCTGTGCAATCCACCACCGAGTCTGCAAGCCCCCCGGTCTTGTGCACGATGGGCGGCGTACCGTAGCGCTGGCTGTAAAACTGGTTCAGCCCGCAAGGCTCGAAGCGCGAAGGCATGACGAACATATCCGCCCCGGCTTCGATCTGATGCGACAGGGTTTCGTCAAAGCCTATCATCACCGCCACCTTACCCGGATAACGCAGCGCCAGATCGCGTGCCGCTTCCTGCATGAAGGCTTCGCCGCTGCCCAGGATCACCAGTTGAACCGGCAGTTCAACCAGGCGCGGTGCTATATCCAGCAGCAAATCAAGACCCTTCTGATGGGTCAGGCGGCTGACCACCGCCAGCAGCGGCACATCTGCATTCACTTCCAGGCCCATACGACTTTGCAGCGCCTGTTTATTCTGCGCCTTGCCCGTCATGCGAGCCGCTGAAAAATGGCCGGGCAAATGTTTGTCGGTTTCGGGATTCCACTCATCGGTATCGATGCCGTTGAGTATGCCGGTAATATCTTCGCTGCGTGCGCGCAACAAGCCTTGCAGGCCGAAGCCCAGTTCCTCCCCCTGAATTTCACGCGCGTAGTTCGGGCTGACCGTGGTGATGTGCCAGGCATAATAGAGCCCGGCCTTGAGAAAAGACATATTGCCATACAATTCGATGCCATTGACATCGAAACTGGCAGGCGGCAAGTGCAACAATGCGACCTTCCTCGGGCGGAAGTTACCCTGAAAAGCCAGATTGTGTATGGTGATGATATTCGGCACGGCGCCGGCAGCGACGCTCAGATAAACCCCGGTCAGGCCGGCTTGCCAGTCATTGCCGTGCACCAGGTCGGGATGCCAGGAAAGCGGCGAGTCGCTGCTGCCCAGGATAGAAGCAATTCTGCACAGCAGGCCAAAACGCTGCGGATTGTCCAGCCAGTCATGGCCGCCGGGATCCGCATAGGGCCCGCCCTCACGCTGGTATAACTCGGGACAATCCAGCACCAGCAGCGGCACGCCGCTTTTCATGATGGAAAATAATAGCCGCGAGGAGGGGAAACCCGGTATTTCGGGAAAACTGGCTACCACTTCGTGCGGCCCTAATTGCGCCATCACCTGCGGGTAGCCGGGGATCAGCACGCGCACGTCCACGTCTATCGCACGCAGTGCGGCCGGCAGCGCCCCGCTGACATCGGCCAGTCCGCCGGTCTTGATTAACGGCGCAATTTCAGAAGTGACAAACAAAACTTTAATTTCGGACATTTATTTACCTTATTTGAAGCTGTACAGCTGCATAACCTGATCCAGTTAATGCCGCAAGCCCGCAAGGGGCTTCCCATAAAACATAGTCGCCTTCGGCTTCTTGTTTTGAATGAAGGGCATTGATGGAAAGACTAAACATCGTCCAAAGCTTGAAAGAAGCAAGCCTAAGATTCTGTTTATCGCACGGAATATAAGCGATGAAACTGCTTTATTCCTGACCAATGACGGCTTAGGCGCTATTTTGCGTCTTAATCCGGAATTGGGTTGTTTCATCAATGAAAATCCGACCTACGAACTCAATCCTCAATCCTTCACTCAGAAACAGGAGCTTTCATTCAGCAACAGCAGCCTTGGCTGCGTTGTTGCGTGGGAAGACCCTTGCGGTCTTAGCGCCGTTGTTTCGTGGGAATGCCCCTGCGGCATCAATCCTGCATCTATGTTACAGCCAGCGCATCATACCCAGCTCGAACGGATGAGTTAACAATTCGTGGTGTGGATAGACGCGAATCCGATATTCCAGATTGCCGCACAACTCCGGCGTCAACTCGGTTACAAACCGGATTTCTCCGGATTCGTTGACCGCGCCGCTAGAGACGAAAGGATAGCGCCGCGCCGATGCAATCTGTTCCTTCCTGGTATTGAAGCCTATCAGTATTTCAACCACCACATCGTCCGGTGTGAGGCCGTTCAGGTTAACCGATACTTCAAAGCGCAAACTGTCGCCGTAGTTAATCTGCGCCCTGATCTCATCGGTACGGCGCAATGAGACTTCCGGCCATGCACGCTTCACACGCGCTTTCCAGTCTGCCACCCGGTGCGAGTTTGCATACTGGTTCTGGGTGTACAACTGATGCTGCCTGGCAGCCGGCAGATAGCAGTTGGACAGATAATCGCCCACCATCCGTTTGGAATTAAAACGCGGGATGATGGTTGCCATGGAGCGCTTGGCCATCTTCACCCAGCTTGGCGAAAAACCCATCTTGCCATACGCGTAGTAGGAAGGCACCACCTGATCCTGCAACAATTCGTAGAGTGTGCGGGTTTCTTCGTGCGTCCTGACTTCCTCGCCCAGCGTTTCCGACACAGGCTTGATCGCCCAGCCATTCTTGCCGTCATACCCCTCCCCCCACCAGCCGTCCAGCACCGACAGATTGATGCAGCCATTCATCCCCGCCTTCATGCCCGAGGTGCCGGAAGCTTCCAGCGGATACAACGGATTGTTCAGCCAGACATCGATACCCGAGACCAGTTTGCGCGACAGCGCCAGATCATAGCCTTCCACGATCAGCACCTTGCCGGTAAATTCGGTCATCTTGGAGATGTGAGTGATGTGACGTATCAGATCCTGACCGGGAACGTCCGCAGGGTGCGCCTTGCCGGCAAAGATAAACACCACGGGCCGCTCTGGGTTATGCAGTATTTCCCGCAGCCAATCGAGGTTGTTGAACAGCATGGTGGCACGTTTATAGGTCGCAAAACGGCGCGCAAAACCAACCGTGAGAACATTGGGGTTTTCCGGATTGACATATTTGAGCAGGCGATCCAGATGCGCTTCGGAACCGTGATTGCGAAAATGCTGGGCTGTAATGCGTTGGGTCACCGTGTTCAGCATTTTTACTTTAAGCGTTTGGTGCACGCTCCAGAACACATGATCCGGAATATCGTCCACCCCCTCCCACAACGCAAGATCGTTCATACGGGCATTCCATTCAGAGCCCAGATAGCGTTCCAGCACTTCGATCCACTCGGTCGCCAGAAAGGTGGGCGCATGCACGCCGTTGGTCACATAGGTCATCGGATTTTCGCGCGGCTCGATCTCTGGCCACATCTCGCCGCAAATCTGCGAGGACACCTCGCCGTGTATGCGCGATACGCCGTTGTGGAAACGTGAACCGCGCAACGCCAGCGCCGTCATGTTGAAATCCGGACCGTTCCGGGTGCGTCCCAGCGCCATGAACTGCTCATGCGTGAGCTTGAGATCGTCGTAATAATGCTCGAAATAGGCCTGTATCATCCCTTCGCCGAAATGGTCGTGTCCGGCGGGAACCGGCGTGTGCGTGGTAAAGATGGTATTCGCCGCCACCTCCTCCAGGGCCGTGTCGAAATCGAAACAGTTGCTTCCCGTCTTGTAGCGGATGCGTTCGAGCATCATAAAGGCGGCATGACCCTCGTTGATATGCCAGACGGTCGGTTTCAGTCCGATTTCATGCAAGGCGCGCACGCCGCCGATGCCCAGCACGATTTCCTGCTCGATGCGCATCACGGTATCGCCGCCATACAAACGGTGCGTGATGTCCCGGTCATGCGCCGTGTTGTTTTCGATATCCGCGTCCAGCAGGTAGAGCATGATATGGCCGATGCGCGCCTGCCAAATCTTGATGTTTACCTTGCGTCCGGGCAACTCCAGCGAAACATAAGCTTCCGAGCCATCCTGCCTTAAAGCGGGAGAAACAGGCAAATCATCGAAACTCGAATCGGTGTTGCTGGCGATCTGGTTGCCGTCACCGTCGATGGTTTGATGAAAATAGCCCTGCCGGTACAACAGACCTACGCCGACAAAAGGCAGACGCAAATCGCTCGCCGCCTTGCAGTGATCCCCCGCCAGTATTCCCAGCCCGCCCGAATAAATCGGAAAGCTTTCATGAAAGCCGAATTCTGCGCAGAAGTAGGCAATCAGATTGCCCTGACCCAGCGAACCGGCTGCGGGTGTCTTATATTGATGATAAGTGTCGTAATCTGCCAGCACGCGGTTAAGATTACCGATAAATACCTGATCTTCAGCCGCTTCCAGCAACAGACGTTCGTCTACCCGCTTCAGAAAGGCTTTCGGGCTATGACCGGTGGCCTTCCATAAACCCGGATGCAGACGCGCGAATAATCTGCGCGTAGAACGATCCCAGCCATACCAGAGATTATTGGCCAGCTCTTCCAGTCTCGCCAGTCGCGCAGGCACCCGGGGCCTGACTTGCAGACTATAAGAGGTACTTTTATTCACAATCGACCCTCACAAACAAAGCGTATGTTCCGAATTATAGCTCCGCCGCTGCGCAAACAGACGGGATAAAAAGAACCACCTGAACAATCAAGTGGTCATCAGTTTACCTAAAAATGCCCCGTTTCAACTTTTCTCGGACTTCACACTCTTTACATGCCACACATTTTCGGCGTACTCCATGATCGTGCGATCGCTGGAAAACTTGCCCATGTTGGCGACGTTTAAAATCGCGCGGCGCGTCCACTCCTCCTTGTCCTGATACAGCAGGCCGACCATGTCCTGAGTGGCAATGTAACTGGCGTAATCCGCCAGCAACAGATAATGGTCATTGTGGTGCGTCAGGTTGTCGAAAATCTGACGGTAACGATCAGGCTCATCCACCGAGAAGAAACCATTGCCTATCATGTCCAGTACCTGCTTGAGCTCATCGTTGCCGTAGTAATGATCCCATGCGTTGTAACCCTTGGCGCGCAACTCGGCCACCTGCGGCGTGGTCAGACCGAAGATAAAGATATTTTTATCGCCCACTTCTTCGAGAATTTCAACGTTAGCGCCATCCAGCGTGCCTATCGTCAACGCACCGTTCAGTGCCATCTTCATATTGCCCGTGCCGGACGCTTCCGTGCCGGCCGTGGAAATCTGCTCGGAGAGATCGCTGGCTGGGAACAGCTTTTCCGCCGACGAAACGTCGTAATTGGGCAAGAACACCACTTTCAGCAAGCCATGCACCGCCGGATCGTCGTTGACGATGCTGGCAACGTCATTGATGAGACGTATGATCAGCTTGGCCAGACGGTAACCCGGCGCCGCCTTACCGGCGAAAATGATGGTGCGCGGCGTGATCGAATGGGCGTGCCCCCCGCGTATCCGGTTGTACAGGGTAATCACATGCAGCACGTTCAGCAGTTGGCGCTTGTATTCGTGGATGCGCTTGATCTGCACATCGAACATCGAATCGGTATCCACAGCGATGCCCACCGTGCGCTGGATGTATTGCGCAAGACGCTGCTTGCTGGCCTGCTTTACCTCGCGGAACTGGCTGCGGAATTCGGCATCATCGGCATAAGCCACCAGGTTTTTAAGCTGATCGAGCTCACGCACAAAACCCTTGCCGATGCGCGAGGAAATCAGCTCGGACAGGCCCGGATTGCATTGATTGAGCCAGCGGCGCGGCGTGATGCCGTTAGTGACATTGATGAATTTGCCCGGAAAAATACGATTGAAATCGGCAAACAGCGTGGTTTTCAACAAGTCACTGTGTATTGCGGCCACCCCGTTCACGGTATGACTGCCGACTACGGCAAGGTGTGCCATGCGCACGCGGCGACCGTTATTTTCATCGATAATGGAAACCCGCCTGAGCAAATCGATATCGCCGGGGAAGTGATGGTTGACCAGCGCCAGAAAGCGCCGGTTGATTTCGTAAATAATTTCCAGATGGCGCGGTAACACGCGCGCAAACTTCTCCACCGCCCAGCTTTCCAGCGCCTCCGGCATCAGTGTGTGGTTGGTGTAGGCAAAAATCTCGGTAACCAGCGCCCAGGAACACTCCCACTTCAAATGATGCACATCCATCAGCTGATACATCATCTCGGCCACCGCAATTGCCGGGTGAGTATCATTCAACTGAATGGCGACCTTCTCCGGCAACAGATCCCAGTTGCTGTGTTTGGCCACAAAGTGAAACAGAATATCCTGTATGGATGCGGAAACGAAGAAGTACTCCTGCCTTAAACGCAGCTCTTTACCCACCGCTGAACTGTCATTCGGATAAAGCACCTTGGACAAACTCTCCGATATGTTTTTATCATGCACCGCACTGAGATAATCGCCCGCATTGAACGAATCGAGGTTGAATTCGCGCGCGGCCTTGGCTGCCCACAGACGCAGGTTATTCACGGTTGCGGTGTCGTAACCGGGGATAGGCACGTCGTAGGCCATCGCCATTACCGTTTCAGCATCCACCCAGTGATGTTCAACCCCACCCTCGCCATCGGAAAATTGGACGACATGACCGAAAAATTTCACCGGGTACATGCGCTCGGGGCGCTGGAACTCCCATGGATTGCCAAAACGCAGCCAGTTATCGGGCCTCTCGACTTGTTCGCCGTTCTTGATGCGCTGATTGAACATGCCGTATTCGTAGCGTATGCCATAACCCTGACCCGGCAGATCAAGCGTAGCCAGTGAATCGAGGAAGCAGGCCGCCAGTCGGCCCAGGCCGCCGTTACCCAGGGCCGCGTCGATTTCCATTTCTTCAACTTCTTCTATGCTGTGACCTAAGGCCCGCAAACTTTCACGCAGCGGCTGTTCCATGCCCAAATTGAGCGCGGCATTTGACAGAGTGCGACCGATCAGAAATTCCAGAGAGAGGTAATACAAGCGTTTCGGGTCTTTCCCCAAACACATTTCTGTCGTTTTCAACTGTTTTTCAATCAGTTGATCGCGCACGGTATGCGCCGACGCCTCGAACCAGTCACGCTCGGTGGCTGTCTTGATGGATTTTCCTTCGGTGAAAATTAAATGATTGGTCAGCACCCGTTGAAACACGAGGGGATCGGAGCGGTCGAACGCACCCGGACTGGATTTTTTTGGAGAACTCATGAGCTATGCCTATTGAATTATTTATAAAACTTAAAGCGGGGTGATTCCGACATGCAATCGCCCGGCTATTGATTAACCGCGCTTTTCATGATGTCCGCCAAACTCAAAACGCAACGCGGACAACAATTTATCGCCATAATCCGCTTCGCCTCGCGATGAAAAGCGATTGAACAAGGCAGCGGTCAACACCGGTGCGGGGGTGCCTGACTCGATGGCTGCAATGCTGGTCCAGCGCCCCTCGCCTGAATCGGACACCTTGCCGCCGAAGCCGGTCAGATCCGCATCACCTTGCAAGGCGTGCGCGGTCAAATCCAGCAGCCAGGAACCCACCACACTGCCGCGCCGCCACAGCTCAGCCACTTCCGACACATCGATATCAAAGCGGAGCGTGTCCGGTTCGCGCAACGGCGTGGTTTCAGCATCGGTTTGTCGTTCGATCGCCCCCACATTGGCATGACGCAGCAGATTGAACCCTTCGGCATACGCCGCCATCAGGCCATATTCAATGCCATTGTGCACCATTTTAACAAAATGCCCGGCACCCGAAGGTCCGCAGTGCAAAAAGCCGGTTTCAGCGCTGCTGGGCGCACCCGTTCTGCCCTCGGTGCGCGACGCAGTCTCTACGCCGGGCGCCAACGACAAAAACACCGGTTGCAAACGCGATACCGCCACGGGGTCGCCGCCTATCATCAGACAATAACCGCGTTCCAGCCCCCATACCCCGCCGCTCACGCCCACATCGACGTAATGAACCGCTTTGGAGGCAAGCGCGCGGCCTCTCAGTATATCGTCCTTGTAGTAGGAATTCCCGCCGTCGATCAACACGTCGTCTGCATCCAGCATGGGTGTCAGCTCGGCGATGCTGGCATCCACCACGGCGGCAGGCAGCATCAGCCAGACTGCGCGCGGGGTTTCCAGCTTGCCCATGAAATCCTGCATGCTGACGGCACCGACCGCCCCTTCCTTTACCAATGCCTGCACGGCGTCCGCACTACGGTCAAACACCACGCAGCGGTGCCCTGCCCGTTGCAGGCGGCGCACCATATTTGCACCCATACGCCCCAAGCCTATCATTCCTATCTGCATTTAGCACTCCTCTATTAAGTCGTTATCGGTAATGCCGCGCGGTCGAAATGCCACTCGGCGCTGGCAACTTGTGCGGCAGGCAAGGTTTCACCGAGCAATATTCGTTCCAGAGCAGAACGCTTACCCTCACCGGCCACCAGAAACAGCTTTGCACGGGCTGCGTTGAGCGTGCTCATGCCGAGCGATACCCGCTCGGCAGGCGGCTTGGGCGCGTGATATACCGGCACGACAGCGTCAGCGCCTGCGATTGCAGGGTTCCCCGGAAACAGACTGGCCGTATGTCCGTCCTCACCCATCCCCAGCAACACCAGGTCAAGCCGAATGCCATTGAGCACCATCATGTAGCGCGCCGCCGCTTCCGCCGCACCCAATTCAGCCTGCATGACGTGTATATTTCCCTCCGGCAGCGCAACATGTTCAAACAGCGCATTGCGTGCCATGCTGTCATTACGCTGTGCATCCCCCCTGGGTAAACAGCGTTCATCGCCGAAATAAATGTGAACCTTTAGCCAGTCAATGGCATGGTGACGCAGTTGCTCATAACAGCGACGCGGAGTCTCACCGCCTGCCAATGCCAGATAGAACACCCCGCGTTTGGTAATCGCCTCATCCGCCAGCCTGAAAATACGCTCCGCGACCGCAGCCCCCAGCAGCATGGGATCTTCATGAACGAACACCGCCTGTGCATTCGGCATATCGTGGATATTCATATTTCCATACCCGCGAGTTGAGCGGCGCGCAGGGCCGGCCCGTAAAGGGCTGCGCGGTCATTCAGGATCACCTTGACCGGCATGGCTTCGAGTAAATGACGCATACGGCCCTTGTTCAGGAACGCTTCCAGAAATACGCCATCGGTCAGCAGCGGTAAAATCTTGGGCGCGATACCTCCCCCCAGATACAGCCCCCCGCTGCTCATTACCTTGAGCGCAAGATTGCCGGCTTCCGCCCCGTACAGACTGACAAAACAATGCAGCGTCTCGGAGCAGATCTCGTCGCGCCCTGCCATGGCGGCTTTGGAAATCGCAGCCGCCGCATCGCCGTGACGCATTTCTTCCGCCAGCCAGCCAGGTACCGGCACTTGCCGATACTGGCGCAAAAACTCATGCAGGGTAAGCAGTCCCATGCCGGATACCACGCGTTCCCAACTGACGTGACTGTGCTGTTGTTGCAGATGGCGCAGCAGCGCCATTTCAAGCTCATTCCCGGGGCTGAAGCTGGCATGTCCGCCTTCAGTGGCAAACGGCTGATACTGTTGTCCGTCCCAGTACAAACCGGCCTCGCCTAATCCCGTACCGGCGGCAATCACCGCGGCATTGCCGGTTGCGTTAACCCCGCCTGCCTGCAAGGTCAGCAGATCGTCCGGATGCAGTGCCGACAAACCGTATGCAGTCGCTTCAAGATCGTTGAGCAGGGTGCAATGCGAGAAGCCGAATTGTTGCTGCAAGGCATCGGCATCGATGCGCCAGGGCAGATTGGTGGTTTGCACGACGCGGCCCTCAACCGGACCCGCTACGCCAAAAGCCGCGTGAGCAGGTGATTCAGCACCCGACAAAAAATCGGCCAACAGCAGCTCGAACGTTGCAAAATCACGACTGGCATAGCTGGCTTCACGCAAGATGTGCACCTGGCTGCTTGTGACGTCGACGGTCGCAAGACGCGTCTTGGTGCCGCCGATGTCACCTGCCAGAACAGATTGCATGGTACTAACGGGCATAGGATTGAATTCCATGTCCGGAACTCTAATAGGCCTGTAAATCTGCGCCATCCAGATTCAGCGAATGCCGCCAGAATTGATCGTCCCGGTCGAACAGACGGTAGGTGCCGCGCGGCCCCCAGGTGCCTGACTGATAGGTGTTGATAAAATCCCGCTCCATCGACCATACCTTGAGGATCGGATCGACTACGCGCCAGGCCGCTTCCACTTCGTCTATGCGTAAAAACAGCGAATGATCGCCTTGCATTACGTCCAGTAACAATCCCGCATACGCATCGCATTCCTCATCGTTGCCCTTGCGATAGGTGGCATCCAGACTGATGCTGCGGGTATGCAGATCCAGACCCGGCACCTTGACCTGGATTTCCATTTTCAGACAGTCATCGGGTTGTATTCCCAGCATGATCCAGTTCGGCTGCGAGGGTCCGGAACGGGTATGACGCAACAGATCCTGAGGCGGCTTCTTGAAGCGTATGCAGATTTGCGAGCTGTTTTCCTTCATGCGCTTGCCGGTGCGCAGGTAAAACGGCACCCCCGCCCAGCGCCAGTTATCAACGAAGAGTTTCAGCGCAGCATACGTCTCCGTGGTGCTGTCTGGTGCCACGCCCGGTTCTTCCAGATAACCCGGTACTGTTTTGTCATCTATCGTGCCGCTGGCATACTGCCCGCGAAACGCATGCGCATGGACCGCATTCTGGGTGATCGGGCGTATCGCTTTGAGCACTTTCACTTTTTCGTCACGCAGGTGCTCGGCCGACAGGGTCACCGGCGGCTCCATCGCCACCAGTGCCAGCAGTTGCATCAAATGACTCTGTATCATGTCGCGCAACGCGCCGGCGCCTTCGTAGTAATCGGCGCGCCCTTCCACGCCCAGCGTCTCGGAATGCGTGATCTGCACATGATCGATGTAATGATTGTTCCACAAGGGTTCGAGCAGCAGATTGGCGAAACGGAACACCATCACGTTCTGCACCGTGCCTTTGCCCAGATAATGGTCGATGCGGTAGATTTGCGGTTCATTGAGGTGCTTGTACAAACTGCTCTGCAGGGTCTGCGCACTCAGCAGATCGTAACCGAACGGTTTTTCAATCACCACACGGCGCCACCCGCCCGTCTCCTTAAGCAACCCTACACTGCCCAGTTTTTCAATGATGGTGGTAAATTCGGACGGACGCACCGCCATGTAGAACACCATATTGGGCGGAAACAGTTCATTCCCTTCCACCAGCTGCTGCAAGTGCAAATAGGCGTTCGCATCCCCCTGCGGGATGACCTGATAATTCATGCGTGCAAAGAAACGCGCCTGCGCTTGCGGGTCAACGCCCTGCGGGAATGCCTGCTGCAACATGCCCGCCACGGTCTCGATCCATTGAGCAGGCTCGACTGATTCGATACCGCAACCCAATATGATCATGCGTTCCGGCAGACGCTTGAGCACTTCCAGACTGAATAACGAAGGAATCAGTTTGCGGCGACTCAGATTGCCGGCAGCACCGAAAATAACCATCGTACAAGGGTCGAGCGCTTTCATATTGATCCTCTTTAAACTGTTGATTAAACCTAAAAAACGCAAGTTGGCAAGCCAACTTCCCTTTGACACGCCCGCAATGCGGGCTGCTCAGGGCGAACGGACTATTCACCAAATGGGTGAACTTTTCAAAAACCGTTCGTGCTGAGCCTGTCGAAGCCTGTCCTGAGCTTGTCGAAGTGGCATGGACGGTTTTCTATAGTTTCAACTGCATTTTTTAGATTGAAGGTTCTTCGCCGCGCGTAATTCACACAGTACAGAACAATTATGACAACTTTATGCGCATACCGGATGCACTGTAAAGCAATTCCTGAAATCAGAGTTTAACCTCCAGTACCTCCACAGCCTCAATCCGGGTGAAATGATCGCTGATTTTCCGGCTGGATATCTCCACCTGCCCGGCCTCTTCGTGCGCACGGCGGATGTTGTCTGCCAGCCGCTTCATGCGTTCGTCGAAACGCTTGAAATCCACGCTGAGCTTGCCCAGCTCGCTCTGAATGATATGTACCTGTTCGCGCATCTGCACGTCTTTCATCACCGCGCGGGCGGTGTTCAATACCGCCATCAGGGTGGTCGGCGAGACGATCCAGACATGCTTGTTCATCGCGTATTCCACCAGATCGGCGTGATAGGCGTGAATCTCGGCGAACACCGCCTCAGCTGGCACAAACATCACCGCACCGTCAGACGTTTCGTTTTTAATCAGATACTTGTTGCCAATATCGTCGATGTGCTTCCTGATGTCCGCCTTGAACTGGCGACGCGCTGTCAACCTGTCCGATTCGGCCAGATCGGATTCGAGCATGCGATGATAATTTTCCAACGGAAACTTGGCATCCACCGGTACACGACCGGTGGGTGCGGGCAATATCAACAGGCAATCCACCCGATTGCCGTTGGACAGTTTGGCCTGAAACTCATAGGCGTCCGGCGGCAGGATGTTGCGCACCAGACCTTCCAGTTGCACCTCGCCGAATGCGCCGCGCGAACGCTTGTCGCCCAGCAGATTTTGCAGGCTGACCACATTGGTGGTCAGACTGTCTATCTTTTTCTGCGCCTCGTCAATGGTGGCCAGGCGCGTCATCACGTTGGTAAACGTCTCGTTGGTTTTCTTGAACCCTTCGTCAAGACGCTCGGCGACCTTGCCGGAAATCTGCTCCAGCCTGGCGTCGGTGCTCTTGGTGAGTCCTTCAATGGTCAGCGTCAGCATCTCGGTGCTGCGCTGCATGCTGGACTGGATCAGTTCCTGATCTGCGCGCCCCTGCTCTGCCATGGTCTGCAATGTTTTGCCGATCACCTCGACGCGCATCGCTTCCTGTCTGGCCTGCAACTCGGCAGACAGCGCGCCCAGTTGTCGCAACAAATCTTCACGGGTATTCGATAGGCCATCGCGCTGCGCCAGTTGCAAATGCTGCATCTCCTCACGGGTTGATTTTAGCTCCTGCGCCACAATCTCGCGCAGCCGCTCGGAGCTGTCGGTAGTGGCCGCCACCATGCGATCGCCCTGCTTGTTCAACCCGTCGTGCAAGTCGCCCAGCATCAGACGGTGCTTTTCTTCCAGCATGCGCGCCAGAGGCTGTTCAGCCTGCAGGCGTGACAGCGCGCTCAACCGCATGGTTTGCCAAATCAAGGCCATCAGTACCAGCAACAGCAGCACAAAATTAATTATTTCAAACATAGTTCAGACCATGAAAAACGCCGCCCAGTATAGCACCGGGCGGCAGACGGTCGTGCATAGTGCAACACCCGAATTATGGTAAAGTAGCCGCCCTGAACAACGCCGGGACAACAATGGATTATCGCCAAATCTCAGGCCGAGGTTAGCTTTAATTGGACGAATGATAGAATCAAAAAACGCCATTACCAAAGGAACCATCCGGATGAAACGCGCCCATGCCGTTTTATTATCTGTGTTTATGTGTGGCTGTTCCAGCCAGCCTGTTCACTCGCCTTACGACCCTCTCACTCAAGCGAGAATCAGGATATACAAAGGTCCTACTGTATATATTTCCCAATCTGAAACGGGTGGTAAATCATATTTTGAAGCATCGACGCCATCGCTTCCAAATCATACTATTGGCATGCCAATCCCTAAAAACGCTTATCAGGATATATTGTCAAATTTTGCGGGGAATTTCGGTTATGTTCCTTACAGAGAATATTCAGTCCCCGCAAATAAAGAGTTGACGATTGTTTCCAAAAGCGTAGGCTCGAACAACGCTATGATAGGCAATGTAGTCATCCAAGGCACACCGCTTTTGCTGTGCCGGCAAACAGAAATTAAATTTACGCCATATGCCGGCAAGGACTATGATTTTACTGTTATGCCGATACCTTTTCAGAGGCCGGAGTGCAAATTACATTTGCGAGAATTCGTTACCGAAGGTGGTGAGCTAACAGCCGTTCCCATTCCGTACACCACCATCGTTCCATAACTCACGGATGCTGCCTGATTTTTCCGTTCAGCAGATAACACCACCCATATTTAATTAGGGAACCGCTGATTTATTCGGTTTTGTCGTTCCCGCCCCCGACCACCCCAACGAGGGCAGGCTGCGGCGGGAAAACGAGGCCTAAGGCCGAAGTTTCGAGGAACGGCCACCCAGTGACACAAGGCACCGGTTCCCCGCTTTTGCGAGCAGCCGCTTCGCGGCTTGCCTGCTTACCCCCTGTGCGGGGAAGACGAATAAATCAGCGGTTCCCTAGGAGCCTGTCGGACTTGTTTCGCAAGATGCGTTGTCAGCAAAAAAAGATGGCTGCAAGGCGCGAATCGCAGCCTATGGTCACTCCATTGGCAAGATTTGCAACCCCGCAGACGCTGTTTTTGCTGACAACCCGCAGGGACGGGGTTATTTTTACGTATTGCGGCGTTGCGGCTTGCTTGTTTGGGCCAGCCAAACGGCGCTTCACCGCTTCTTGCACTACAAAAAAATCATCCCCGTCGCACTTGCGAAACAAGTCCGACATGCCCCTAGCACCATTGACAGATGCCTCACCGCACCAACAAGCCGTTGATACCCTGCACATCCGCCTCGGACAACACTCCGACGGCCGCCTTGAGCTTCAATCCCGCCAGCAAGGTATCGTAACGCGCCTTGACCAGATCGCGCTTCGAGGCAAACAACAGCTGCTGTGCATTGAGCACATCGCTGTTGATGCGAATGCCCAGCTTGTAGCCCGCCTGATTGCCTTTTACGGAAATCTCGCCCGATTCCACTGCCGATTGCAACGCTTCGGTCTGCGACAGGCCGTTGATCACATCTGCATAAGCTTGCCTGGCATCCGCTCCGGCTTTGCGACGCGTCTCTTCCAATTGTGCAGCGAGTTTGTCACGGCCCGCAATCGCTTCCCGTGTATGAGAGCTGTTCAGCCCGCCCTCAAAGATCGGCATGGCGAACTGAACCCCCGCCACATTCGATTTAATCCGTGACTCATAAGGGGTCGGCAAGACAACGCTGCCGGATGAATAATTAACCCCGGTCGAGGCCACAAAGTCCAGCGTCCACATATTGGCGGCGCGCGACTTGGATACGGTATACCCGGCCGAGCGCAACGAGGCTTGTTGCGATCGAACGGCAAGGTTATTGTCTTTGGCCCGTTCCATCCACTGCCTGGCATCGGGCGGCTCAGGCATGGGAGTCACGGCAGTTGATTTGAGTCCGGCGAGCGTTTCGATCGGTTTGCCTGTGACCTTCTCCAGGGCGGCGATTTTGTTTTCGATATCGTTTTGTGCGGTAAATAGTTGAGCCTTGGCCTGTTCGGATTTTGCTCCGGCATCCTGGGAGTCGGTAATGCTCATCGTACCCAATTCATAGCCGCGCCTGGCCACCGCTTGCTGCGCCTGCATCGCCTGCAACAGGGCTTGTGCTGCTCTGGCGGTTTCCTGTGCCACCAGCACATCGAAATACGCCTGTGCCACGCGCAGGATCATGTCCTGCCGGGCCAGTGCATAATCGAATTGTGCCGCATCGACCAGCGATTCAGACTCGAAGGAGGCAATGACGTTTTGCGGACGCACCAGCGGCATGGTCATTTGCAGTATCCAAGTCCAGGCAAAGACGCCCTGATTAGTAGGGGCAGCTTGATTAAAACTGGCATTCGCATCGGTAAAGTTGCGATTGCCGGTCAGGTTAACCGTGGGAAGATTGCCTGCGCGTGCCTGAGGGATTTTCTCCTGCGCGACCTCGAACCCGTGTTTGGCAGCCTCATAGGTTGGATCGTTTTCTTGTGCCAGTCGGTAAACTTCCAAGATATCTGCGCCGTTGGCCTGCAAGCCGATGCCCGATACGGCGATGACCGTCACCGTGCGCAGCATGAATCGCGGCATCTGAATCCTTATTCTCACCGTTCGTGTCCGCTTTCTTCAAAAGCCCTGGTCACGGGAGATAACAAATACTGCATCACGGTACGTCGCCCCTGATTGATCTCCGCCACGACCTGCATGCCTGCCATGAGTTTGTGCTTTTTATCGCCCATGTCCAATGTGCGGCTATCGAAGGCGATGATCGCTTTGTAGGTGGTGGGTTGCTGTTTGTTGGGATTGGCATCCTTGTTCTGTTGCTGAGTGTCCGGGGGGGTCGCATCCGGCCCGATGCGGATCACCTGTCCGTCCAGCATGCCGTATTCCTCGAACGGGTAGGCCGCCAGCTTCACCTTGACGAGCTGTTTTGGATAAACAAAGCCGATGTCGTCGTTCTTGACGCTGACTTCGGCGACCAGGGGTTCGTTTTCCGGGACGATGGACAACAGTACCGTGCCGGGCGACACCACGGTGCCGATGGTATGCGTGGCCAGGTCGTTGACGATGCCGGCCTGCGGCGCCCTCAGCTCCAGCAGCCCGTTCTTGTGTTTCTGCTTGATCCAGTCCTGTCCCAGCTTGCGGTATTGCGCTTCGGCATCCATGCGTTCGTTCATCAGCTCGCTGCGATATTTGGAGGTGATCTGGTCAAGCTGCTTCCGGGACTGATTGACCGCAGCGGCCAGACTGGCGAGCGTTGCTTCCTGCGCGCGCAGATCTTGCGCCTTCTCCAGATAATCGCGTTGCTTGTCGCGCACGGTCACCTGCGGTGCGTAGCCTTCCTTGCCCATATCCGTATAGGCATCGGCTTGCTGTTTAAGCAGCGGGGTGACTTCCCTGAGTTTGGCCAGCACTTCGATGGCAGAATCGTACTCACGTCGCGCCTTGGTTAAGGCTTCCCTTGCTTGTCCCAGCGAATCGAGATAAGCCTTGCGATGATCGCGATATTGCGCTGCAACCTGATGAAACAAGTCTTCTGGATCGTCCGGTTTTTTAATCAGGAGGGTTCCGGCAAGTTCAGCGTCGATGCGCCGCAGTTGCAGCGAACGCATTCCCAGATCGTTGCCGATGGTCCTGGCATCCGCCTCCGCGACTTTGGTATCCATGCGCATCAGCACTTGTCCTGCCTGAACCGCCTGACCTTCCCTGACCAGTATCTCCTGCACGATTCCGGCATCGGCAGGCTGGACGATCTTGACATAGGATTGCGGCACCAGACGGCCTTCGGCACTGGCGATGATATTGAGTTTGCCGAAGATCGCCCATAACAGCAGGATGGCAAACAAACTTCCCACCGTGTACATCACGGTGCGCGGCAGACGCGAGGGCGGGCTTTCCTGGATGGACAGCAGCCCGGGAGCGAAGTCCAGCGCCTCGGGTGACAAGGCGCCCGGCCCGGCCCCGCTCACCGTGGCACACCGGGCTTCAGACACCGGATCACCCCGGCCCCGCTCAATCTTCCCAATCCACAGCTCATCGAATATGCGCCGTTCCCGTGTTCAGGACGGGCCACGGATTCAATGTTTGCGCTGCACTGCCAAACTGCGCGCTGGAAAGTTCGTTCGCCGCAGCCGCCACCCCGAAACCGGTGAGGTTGCCTTGCGTAGCGTACACATAAGCCAGATCGCCGCCCAGTGCAGCCGTATCGCTACCCGATAAATGGGCGCTCAGCAATGCATTGGCGACCGCCCATGGACTGCTGCCTGGATTAGCCGACTGTGCCCGATCGAACTCGCTCACCAGCGTTTGAAAGTTGAACTCCTCGACTTTGTTGTTGCTCAGAATATCGGTCGAGCCGGGAGCGAAATCCGACATGGCTGAAGCCACAATCTGCAGGTTGACGATATTGTTGCTGCCCGCATACCAGTTCTTGAAAGTGATGCTGTCGGCGCTACCCACATCGAGGATGAGGTCCGCACCGCTCTTTTGCAGCGCCAAATCGTTGTAGGCGAACTTGCCGCCCAGCGAGAGCGTATTGTTCTGCCCCGCGCCGGCATACAGCGTGTCCCGCCCATCGCCTTTGTCGAAGGCGACGATGCTGGTGGCATAATCGGTGACCAGCGTGTCATTCCCTCCGCCGCCTATCAAAAGACTGTTGCCGTATGGCGCCGTCAAGGTATCGACGGCGGCAGACCCGTAGAGCAGATGGTTGTTGCCCGCGTCAACGCCCTGACTGCCATCCGCATGCACCCAGCTATCGTTCCAGCTGCCGTCGGCATGAGCGGTAAAACTGGCGGCGGTTCCATCGCTCCTGTTCCAGCTTTGCATATGCGATCCGTCTGCGTAGCTGACATAGTCGGTGCTGTAGGTGGAACCGTCGGCATAGACATTGGCAGTCTTCGACTCGTTGTATCCATATACGCCGCCTATATTCTGCACATAATCGGTGGCGTAACTGGCGCCATCGGCATAGCGATTGTAAGCCTTGGATTCGCTGTATCCGTATATGCCGCGTATGTTCTGAACATAATCGGTGGCAGCAGCGGAACCATCGGCGTAAGTGCTGGACGCCCTGGATTCGTCGTACCCGTATACGCCGCCTATGTTCCGATGGTAGTCGGATATGCTGCTGTAGCCCGCGCCTATCGTGGTGGTATCGACGATCATTTCGCCGGTGACGGCGTTGTAGTCGGTCAGGCCATGGCTGCCATTGCTTCTGGCCCAACTCTGCCGGTAGGAACCATCGGGCTTGCTGATGTAATCGGTGCTGTAAGTGGACCCGTCGGCGTAGCGGTAGGCTGCCCTGGATTCGCTCAGTCCATATACGCCACCCATGTTCTGGAAGTAATCCGAGCTGTAAGTGTAACCCGCCGCGACCGTGGTGCTGCTGACGATCGTCTCGCCCGTCGCAGCATCGTAGCTGTCCAGACTGCTGCTGCCGTCGCTCCCGGCCCAGCTGTTCCGGTACGAACCATCGGCGTAGAATATATTGCTGCCGTGCGAGCCGTCGGAATGCCACCAGAAATCCGCCAGCAATTTGCCGTTGGCATCCAGCGTGCTTACGCTGGCGTTGCCATGCAGGTCGGTGTTGTAATAACTCCGGCTGCCATCGGCAAACTGGAACCTGGAAATTACCTGCCCTGCACCGGCAGACGTAAAGTTTTTAATCAGCACACTGTTGCCCTGAGTCCCGTATTGAATCAGCATGTCCGCACCCTGCTGGAAAAACAGCGTATTCCACCCGGTAATGCCGGCGCCGAACCGGACGGTATCGCCAACTGTCTTGGCATTATCCATGATCGTTTGCTGCCCGCCATTCTGGTTGAGGACGAAGGTGTCGTTGCCTGCTCCGCCGATCAAAGTGTCATTGCCTGCCCCCGCAACCAGCGTGTCGTTGCCGCTGTTGGCGGTGATCGCATTGCCGAGAGTCTGTCCTGAGCCTGTCGAAGGATTGCCGGTCAGCGTGATGTCCGCGCTGCCGGTGCCCGTCAGATTCTGCACGTTGGCCGGTGCCACATAGCTTACCGAGGTCAGCACCGTGTTGACGTTGGCGCCGGTTGATTTCGCCAGTACCACGTCATTGACGTTGTTCACCACGAAGGTATCGTTGCCGGCGCCGCCTGTCATCGTCGCGATGCCCGCCCCCGCAACCAGCGTGTCGTTGCCGCCGTTCGCCGTGATCGCATTGCCGAGAGCCTGTCCTGAGCCTGTCGAAGGATTGCCGGTCAGCGTGATGTCCGCACTGCCGGTGCCTGTCAGATTCTGCACGTTGGCCGGCGTCACATAGCTTACCGAGGTCAGCACCGTGTTGACGTTGGAGCCGGTTGATTTCGCCAGTACCACGTCACTGACGTTGTTCACCACGAAGGTATCGTTGCCGGCGCCGCCTGTCATCGTGGCGATGCCCGCCCCCGCAACCAGCGTGTCGTTGCCGCTGTTGGCGGTGATCGCATTGCCGAGAGCCTGTCCTGAGCCTGTCGAAGAATTGCCGGTCAGCGTGATAGCCGCGCTGCCGGTGCCTGTCAGGTTCTGCACGTTGGCCGGCGTCACATAGCTCACCGAGGTCAGCACGGTGTTGCTGCCGGTGGCTTGCGCCTGCACCACATCGTCGACGTTGTCGACCACGAAGGTATCGTTGCCGGCGCCGCCCGTCATCGTCGCGATGCCTGAACCTGCGATCAGCGTGTCGTTGCCGCCGCCCGCGATCAGTGTGTCATGGCCCGCGTTGCCGGTAATGACGTTGTTGAGATTGTTGCCCGTGAGGCTGATGTTTCCGCTGCCGGTGCCCGTCAGGTTTTTCACGTTGGCCGATGCCGTGTAACTTACCGATGACTGGATCGAGTTAATACCCCCGGCTTTAGCCTGTACCACGTCGTTGACGTTGTTCACCACGAACGTATTATTGCCGGTTCCGCCTGTCATCGTCGCAAATCCGGACCCGGAAATCAGCGTGTTATTGCCGTTGCCTGCCTGCAGCCGATCGGTACCCGCACCGCCCAGCAACAGGTTATCCCCGTTGCCCGCGAATACGGCGGTATTTCCATTGCCCGAGTAAACCGTGTTGTTGCCGTCACCCGCACGAATGACATCGTTTCCGGTGCCTCCCGAGATCAGGTTGTTGCCATTGCCGGCGAAAATAATGTCATTCCCGCCACCGGCAAAAATCGCATTGTGCCCATTACCGGCAGTAATGACATCGTTGCCCCGGCCCGTATATATTGCGTTGTTGCCGCTACCCGCCAGAACGACATCGTCGCCGTTGCCGGCATAGATGACATTTTTGCCGTTACCCGCCTGAATGAGATCGTTGCCGTCGCCGGAAAAAATCACGTTGTTGCCGTCGCCGACGGTGATGTTGGTGTTCCCGGGCGTGGCCGTTATGACATTGTTCCCGGCACCGGCAACTTGCTGTGTCGCAACAGGAACCGGCGGCAGCGCGACAACGCCGGTTGTGCCATCCGGGTTGGTTACCTGAACTTGATTGCTGTAGGCCAGCGTTACGTCCGCAGCATTGCGCGTCGTGCCGTCCGTCATGGTCACCGTGGCGATGCCGTGAACCGTATCCCCGTTAACGACGGAGAATTGGTTGTTGCCGGTCAGGCTGATGGAGGCGACGCCCAGTTGATCCAACGTTTTGAATTGACCGCCACCATTGGCATCTGTGGCTAACCATATCCCGAATTTGCTCCAGGCCGCATCGTTTTTGTTGAAAACGCCGTCATGGTTGCTGTCGAAAGCCGCCAGACCGCCCAGATCGGTTTGCGCTCCCGGCAGATATTTCGCAAAGGAGATTTGCGAGGCATCGGTCACCGCTCCGGTGCCGTTCGGGTCGTAGGCCAGCCATCCTTCACCGGGTTTAATCCATGACATCCGGTGCTTCCATCCGTCGCCGTTCACATCGCGAAAAACGTTCGATTGATCGACGGGCGTAAATGAAAACCCTTGATTGGTCATATCGATCGCAATCGGACTACACCCGCCGCCGCCCCCGCCGCCGCCCGGGGGCGCCGGCGGGGTATAGGGGCCGTAATGGGTCTCAAAAACCGTCTGGGTAACGCTGAGCCCGTACCGATCCGTCACCTGCACTTCAAAGCTGTCGGTGCTCGTCGTTTCGCCCGGATAATGCGGCGCGCTGGCGACATTGGGTCTCTGCCAGCCGGTGTATTGAAAGTGACCGGTCGAATCGACGGTAACGGCGCCGAGTTGCGGCTGTCCGATCACTTTATAGCTGAGCGAGGAGTTCGGTGTCACCGGATTGCCGGCATCGCTCGCCACGATTTGACCGCTGCCCGGATCGTCGTAGGCGACCGGCGTATTGTGCTGTGTTACGACACCGTACCTGGTGCGAGTTGCATAGGGCGTATAGATATCAGAACTCTGATTGAATACGTATCTCGAAAATCGGCCGTGTCCGACGCGGGTGTAAGAGCTCGGGATGTAGCCGTAAATCGCCCTCGCATCGTGAGTGACGCTGAGCACGGTCGGCGGCTGATCGACGTGCGTCACGGAAAGCAGTACCGTTGCCGTGGCAGTCTGTCCGTTTGGCCCCAGTATGGCGTAATCGAAGCTGGCCCCGTCGCCGAAGAAGTTGGTCTCCGGCTGAAAATGCACAAACCCGTTGGCATCGACGAAAGCGCTACCGTGCCTGGCGTTAAGCACTCCGGTGAGCCGCAAATCCTTGCCCGAGAAGCCGCCGAAGGTATCGTTCGCCAGCAGGTCGCTCGAATTGACGATCAGTTCCGTGTTCTCGATGCCGGTTACATGACTTTCGTTGGCCTGAATCTGCGTCAGGTTATCCACGCGCGACACCAGCAGCGAGGTCTGTCCGCCACTGCTCTGCACCAGTATGCCCTGCGGCACGACGCTGACCTTTTCGCCGGCAGTGCTCGCCGTCAAATCGGGCGAGGCCATTTGCCGCGTCACCCCGTTTTCCACAAAAGTCCCCATCGCATAGTTGAGCTGCGTGATGCCGTCCTGGGCGAGCGTGGTCATTTCTCCGGCATCGACCACCCCGTTGCCGTTCTTGTCCTGCCAGATCCGCAACTGGCTGAACACCGGATCGGCGGCGTTGAGGATGCCGTCACCGTTGGCATCCATCCAGGCCAATCCGGCCAGGCCGCGACGATTCAGCCCCACCGCCGGGTTGGAGAACAGCTCCTTGCCGGAATCGACTACCCCGTTATAGTTGCGGTCCAGGGTAAGAAAAGCATCGTTGTTGCCGATCCAGGCGGTATTCTTGAGATAACCCGAATCGTCGACATTGAACGCCACCCCGGACTGGGCGGCGGATACCGTTTGAATGCCGGTGCCGTTCAAATCCAATACAACAGGCCGCCACGTTTGGGTGCTGCCGGTCGCGGGCGGCGCAAGGTCGCCCGCGCGTGCCGCACGCGCTTCTTCCGTCAAGCCCGCCAGCGGGTCGCCCGCCCGGTACTGCAAGGCGGCGGTCTGAACTTCCCATTCGGGCGCGATGGCGCCCCTTGCAATCGCCGAATTGATGAACGCCTGCCCCAGCGACTGGAACGATTCGGGACTGCCGGGGGCTGCATTGTAAGGTTTGCCGCTGGTGTCATAGCGCAGGCCGGGGTTGTTCTGGACGCCGGTCAGCGGATCGATGTCGGTAAACCGGTAGCCGTCGGGGCCGAGCGTCAGGGTCGGCATGCGACTTGGAATCAGCCCCAGCGGGCTGCCGGGATTCTGTTGCTGCTCCTGAGCCATCAGGGTGTTCAGGGAGGCCAGCACGTTGTTCATGAAGCCCGCTACC
>JAJXTL010000116.1 GCA_021783855.1 Pseudomonadota bacterium | reverse complement strand
CCCGTTTATGCGAGGCTGGATTGAGGAGATATTTGCATAGTGTTTGTGAGCCTGAGCCGGGCTCGTCCAACAAACGGTTCAGGTCGTGGCTCGCTCCGCGATCACGACCTAACCTTAATCGTTAGGCATCATTGGGTTAGCGATTCTTTTGAGAACACCAAAACGACAAACGCCAGCAGGGAAAAAGCCTTCAGGCTGTTGGTTTCAGTCCCGTAGTCGAGGTGCTTTCTGGAACCGTGAAGTATGCCATTTCTGTTCGGTGCTCTTAGTTTGTCCTTCGGTTTTGCCTCTCTGATTCCTGCGTTAAACTGAGTGTCCATTCCGAGCAACTCTAGCAGAACGTCGGTAAATGGCTCTGCGCTTTGTGATCTCTCAGCAATCTTCGATTCGCGTTCGGTGCCGTCAGTAAATAGGTGAGCACCTAGATTCTGGGCGCAGATGCCATCTGCCTGTGCAAAAAAGAGAGGGATGGAGGCGATGTAACGGCCTTCTGAGTGCAACTCAAACGCACAAGCCAATATCTCTGCTCGGGCTGGATACGCTGCGATGATTGACGTGGTAAGTACTTTCCAATCGGCTTGGAGTTCCTGCGCCATGTAGGTGTCCAGTGCTTGTTGCCCAAAATCGACATAGCGCTTCATTGATATTGAAGACTCGGAATTCATATACCAGCCTAACGATGCCGCTTTGGACCAAACCTCCCTCTGCTTCACCGGAAGATTCTTGAAGTCATCTAGGAAGTGCCGAAGGTCCGAAAGCAGGTTGGGGTTGGCTTGCATGAAACTCGAAATTTTCTCATGGATGTCATTCGCCCATGCTTCAAGCTTTGGACCGAAATTCGACTTCATAAGCGCATTTGCGAGAACTTGCTCAATGGGAATATTTTTCGACTCAGACATATAGTCTCATTAGCGCGTCGTCGATTTGAGCAGGTCATCTGCAGTCGTGAGACATTGCGACTGTTTCGCGGTCTCTATCTCCTGGCGCTGATTCCGCTGTTGTAGATCGAACGCTTCGTTCGCTGCGCGACACTCTCTCCCCCACGCGTCAGTGTCTGTGAGATGTCGCGGATCGCTAGTAGAGCAGGCGGTCTTTGACCGTTGTACGGGCACGATCTTGATGGGTGGACTGGGGAAGTTAGGCGAACCCGGAGGAAGCACATACCACTCTGGATAAACCGTATTTGGTGAGTTAACTGCGAGTTGATGCTGGATTAGCGACACAGCAGCATCACGCGCCGAAATCGCCTGAGGGCATCGCTTATACCATTCGGTAAACGGCATCGAATTGACGAAGCTACCACCGAGCAAACTCGCTACATCGGAGAGAGTAAGTGGCGGGGTAGTTTGCGCATACGACCGAAGTTTACCGACCTTATTTGGATTCGCCATCATCCACTTGCGCGTGGTTAAGAAATATTCAATGCAGGCGGAATCTACGGCTGGTTTCATTCCGAGATTGGCCCCGATCCCGATGGCGCATTGATTGTAGAGGTCTTCTGCCGTCCGCATTTTTGGTTCGACACCAGCTGGTGGCGTATCCTGTGCAAATGCGTATTGGGCGGACAGTGACACAATGATGGCTATGCACAAAACTAAGGTTGACTTCATATTTCCTCCATGTGGTTGTATTGATAAAAAACTATGTGACATGCCTAACGTTAAATGGACAGAACTTTTCAACTGTATGCAGGAGCGTGTTCTGTATAAGCTGTTCTGACATGATTCAACACTATGATTTTAAATTTAAAATTAAATAAAACAGGTCAGGCACTCCTGCTTATGCAGCACTTCAGGCACTGTGAGATGTATGCACAACACTTGCCGAGCAGCTTTAATACTGCGTGTGTGGCAGGCCCTGTAAACTTTTACGCGGTAATAAAGTTCGGTAATTTGGAAGCCTTTACATCAAAAGTCACCGTGGTTTGGCAGCCCAGTCGCCGGTTTTTGGCGCCAATCAGGCAATCGGCGAAATCCGCAGCGGATTCCTTCCAGATTAATATGGCCTCTTCTATAGAAGGCTCATCTTCGAATTGAACATCGAGGGCGTCCAACAGACCGGAGACGGCTTCGATGATCTGATTTTTCGGTATCGAATATCGACTGCGCAACACCCATTCTGCCTCCATAAGAACCAGTTGATTCACGAAAACGGGGCGGCCTGCCGCAACTTCACGCTGGATTAGTTTGCGCGCTTTTTCAAACTGAGCTTCATCGTCCCGCACGAGAAATCGAACCAGGACGTTGGTATCTATTCCAAGCATTAACGTGAAACTCGCGTAGCGATTCATTTGCCTCCTCTCCCTCCGGGAGAGGATTGAGGTGAGGGAAACGGGCATGGCGAGATTCATCATCGGGGGTGGCATCTTCGCCATGCCCGTTAGAGCGACAGTTGCTCGACCGGAACGGGTTTCCGTCCCTTCTTGTGCAGCGAGCCCGCCAAATCTGAAATTTTTTGTTCTTTACGCGCATGACGACGGTACCGTCTGCCATCAACGTGAAAGTAATCCTGTCCCCGGTTTTCATTCCGAGCTTATCCCTGATTTCCTTGGGGATGGTCGTCTGTCCTTTACTGGTTAGCGTGGCATCAGTGGTTATCATCTGAGTTTCCTTTAATCCTTACAGATTGCATTTTAGTAAGGATGCAAACAGAAGGCAAGCCATATTCGGGGTCGTAAAGCGACAGTCTTTCAGCCAAAGTTAAGCTTAAACCCTGCCTGCCAGATAAATCCGGACTGTTGCCTTTTATTCGTCTTTCTCTGGCAGGCGTTTGCCCAGGATCATTGCATAGAAGCGTTGCGTGAAACGCGAGGAATAGGCCATCACCAAGAGGGCGGTGAGCGTGATGCTGAACAGCACTGCCATGTAGGTGGTGTCGCGAATGACATCGCCTCCTGCGACGCCGTAATGCAGCGGCAAAGCGGCCAGCACGGCGGCGGCCAGTCCCTTGGGTGCGAGCATGGAAGTGAAGGCGGTATCGCGCAGGCTGTATTCAGGATCGCGGAACACAAAGCGGGTCAGAATGACGCGCATGGCATAGACTGCCAGCACCATTGCAACGGTTGTCAGCGCCAGATGTACCGCGCTGAAGTGGACGGAAATGCCCAGATAGACAAAGAAGTAGGTCTTGAGCAGGAACACCGCTTCGCTGTAAAAAATCAGGTCCACTTCATTCAACGGCACGATGTTGCGGTCTATGCTCGGAATGTGGTGCAGTTTGAATTTCTTGAAATTGGTCAGCGTGACGCCCAGCGCAAGGGAAGCGATGGCGCCGGAAAACCCCAGGCCCTCGGTCGCACCGTACACGATGAACACGAAAGCCAGCGTGGAGGAAATGGTGTTGGGAAAGTCGCGCACGCGGCCCAGCACCAGCAGCCAGCCTATCCCGCCCAGCACGCCGATTACGGTGGCGAATACCATGGCGGACAACACGCTGCCGATCAGATGGCCTGCGCCGACCCCGCCCTGGGTATACACCTGCAGCAGTGCAAACACCCCGATGATGCTGAGCACGTCGGTCAGCGCCGACTCCAGTACCAGCACGGTGGCGGGCTTGTCGGACACGCGCAACGCTTTGACCATCGGAATAATCACGGCGGGAGAAGTGCTGCCCAGAGTGAACCCCAGCATGGAGGCGGGCAGGATGGTCAGGCCTAACGCATAGATGCCGATCAGGGTCACGATGATAGCCGTCAGTGCAAAACAGCCGAGCGCCAGTTTTCCGGTGCTGGCCAGTGATTTGCCCAGCACATTCATGTCCAGCGTCGTGCCGCCCTCGAACAGGATGACGACCAGCGCGATGGTGGCGAACAATGAGCCTACCTTGCCGAAATCGGCGGGAGACACGAAGCCCAGTAAAGGGCCCAGCACGATGCCGACGATGACCAGTACCAGCACGTCCGGGATATTGGTTTTGCGAAATTGCAGGGACAGAAAGTGTGCGAAGAACACCATCAGTCCTATGAACAGGATCGTTGTGGACATTTTCTCACCTTTGTTTAGACAGGCGACGAATTATACCTGAGGCATATTTGGACAAGATGCCTATGTTTCTGAGTGCGGGGTTAACGGGCGTCGTGTCAGCCTGCGCAGCAGGCGGGTCGGCAGCAATGCTTAGGCCCGGCCGGAATTGATGGACAGGCAGAAAATTGCAAGAATTATCTTTTCGGCAATTTACATCGAATCGCGGGCGGAAGGGTTAAACGGCGGATCGTGTTGCGAGTAATACCGCCGGCAAAATTTATGGTTGTGTTGCGGTCGGCACCGGCGTTGCAGAAGCGGGTGGGGCGCTAACCGGGGAGGGCGGGACTGTGTCGGCGGGTGATTTTCTCGCCTGTTTGACCATCTGCTTGACCTGTTCTCGTTTATCGACGGGTATTTGACTGAATGCGCGATATTTTTTGCGTGCGGCTTCGCGCTGTTCAGGTGTCAGTCTGGCCCATGTCGCAAGGCGGCTTGAGAAGCGCCGTTTTTCATCTGCAGTCAGCTTGGGGTACTGCTGTGCGAGGTGACGGAAGTTGCCACGCGCTTTTTCGGGCAGAGAGTCCCATTGCGGTTGTATCGGAGCCAGCGCTTCCCGTTCAGCCTGGGGAAGCGCGTTCCACGGCTCGGGTGAGGCGTCGGCCAGCGAGGCGGCGCAACAGAGTGCAAAGGCGATGACCAGGAGTTTCATGCGCTCATTGATCCACAAATACGTCTATCGGCAGATCGCCGGTCAGTATTTCAAGATCAGGGTTCTGGTGATCCTGCTGCCAGTAGCTGGTTGCGCCGAAGACGATTGCTGCAAGCACGATGACGGCTGCAATCCATTGCTGGGTGGAGTGCGGCATCATATTGTGCGCGCGGTGTCCGATTGTACTCAGCGAGAACACGGGCTCATGCAGGCGCTGTTTTTGCAGCGCGACCGTTCGCGCCTGACGTAGTGAGGACATAACCCCCTCGTCCAGTTGGTCGGCGCTGCGCGAGAGCAGCCCGGCAATTTGCTGGTGGTTTATGTGAGACACGCGCCCCTGTTGAAATCGTTTTTTCATGATAACTCTACTCCTATTGCTGCCAGTACTGCGGACAGCGCGTGGTTCGCTCTTGAGCAGTGGGTTTTTACGCTTCCTTCGGTGCAGCCCATGGCTTTTGCTGTCTCGGCTGTATCCAGTCCCTCCCAGTAACGCAGCAGAAAGGCTTCGCGTTGACGAGTGGGCAAATTACTTAATGCCTGTTCGATCAGCGCGATGATTTGTTTTTGCTGGAAAGCGGCATCGGGCGTTGCAGGTGTGCTTTGGTTGTCGTCATCTTCCAGCACATCCAGCGGGTCAAATTCTTCCTCAGCCTGACGGGCGCCAAAGGCGGAAAACAGCGTGATCCAGTTGGTGCGCACTTTCTGGCGACGGCAATGATCGCGTATGGTGTTTTGCAGGATGCGATGAAACAGCAAGGGCAATTCTTCAGGCGGTTTGTCGCCATACTTTTCCGCCAGCTTGATCATCGCGTCCTGCACAACATCCAGTGCCGTGTGGCTGTCGTGCATGGCAAACACGGCATGCTTGTAGGCTCGACGCTCGATGCGGTTGAGAAAATCGCTTAATTCGGCTTGGGTTGCCAGTTTTTGCTCCTTGCATTAATTGACGATACTAACAAATTTTTCGGCATTCTGCCAAGAAACATACGGTTATACGCGGCAAGTGGTTGACCAAAAGGCCGCCAGGCTTTATCGTATGCAGTTCTTTTAGAATCTATCATAAGGTGTTAGTCATGGAGATGACCGGCGCGGAAATAACTATCCGTTGTTTGCAGGAAGAGGGGGTCGAGTATTTATTCGGTTACCCGGGCGGTGCAGTGCTGCATATATATGATGCGCTTTTTCAGCAGGAAAAGGTCAAGCACATTCTGGTACGCCATGAACAGGCGGCTGTTCATGCGGCCGACGGCTATGCTCGCTGCTCCGATAAGGTCGGTGTGGCACTGGTCACCTCAGGTCCCGGGTTGACCAATGCCGTGACCGGAATTGCGACGGCCTATATGGATTCGATCCCCATGGTCGTCATCAGCGGTCAGGTACCGACCTATGCGATAGGCGAAGATGCGTTTCAGGAGGTGGATTCGGTCGGCATTACCCGCCCCTGCGTGAAGCATAACTTTCTGGTCAAGGACGTGAAAGACATCGCGTCGACCATCAAAAAAGCGTTTTACCTGGCAAAGTCGGGCCGCCCGGGTCCGGTTCTGGTGGATATACCGAAAGATATATCGGCACAAAAAACTCCCTTTGTTTACCCGGCCAGCGTCAATATTCGCTCGTACCAGCCGCCGGGGCGTGGAGACAGCCAGCAGATCAGGCAGGCGGCGCAACTGTTGCTGGAGGCCAAGCGCCCGATGATCTACGCGGGTGGCGGCGTTGTGCTGTCCGATTCGTCCGCACAATTGACCGATCTGGTGCGCCTGCTGGGTTTTCCCTGTACCAATACGCTGATGGGGCTGGGCGGTTATCCTGCCAACGACAAGCAGTTTGTCGGAATGCTGGGCATGCACGGCACCTACGAAGCCAATATGGCGATGCAGCATTGCGATGTGCTGGTGGCCATCGGAGCGCGTTTTGATGACCGCGTGATCGGCAATGTCGAACACTTTGCCCAGATCCAGCGCAAGATCATTCATATCGACATTGACCCATCCTCGATTGCCAAGCGCGTCAAGGTGGATGTGCCGATTGTCGGTGATTTGAAGCTGGTGCTGGATGAGTTGCTGACTGTGTTGCAGGCCAGCCGGCAGAAGCCGGATGTGGCCGATATGGCGACCTGGTGGAAGCAGATCGAAGAATGGCGCGTAATCGGTGGCGGGTTGCGCTACAAGAACTCCAGCGAAATCATCAAGCCGCAATTCGTGATCGAGACCCTGCACAAGCTCACCGGGGGGGATGCGTTTGTCACCTCGGACGTGGGGCAGCATCAGATGTGGGCGGCGCAATACTATAAATTCAATCATCCGCGTCGCTGGATCAATTCGGGAGGCTTGGGCACCATGGGTTTCGGACTGCCGGCGGCGATGGGCGTGCAACTTAAGCATCCCGATGCGACCGTGGCGTGCGTGACCGGCGAGGGCAGTATTCAGATGAATATTCAGGAGCTGTCCACCTGCCGTCAATATCATCTGCCGATCAAGGTGCTGTCGCTGAATAATCGTTATCTGGGCATGGTGCGACAGTGGCAGGAGTTTTTCCATGGCAACCGTTTTTCCGAGTCCTACATGGATGCGTTGCCGGATTTTGTAAAGCTGGCTGAAGCTTACGGGCATATTGGCATACGTATCGATAATCCGTCGGATGTTGAGCCTGCGATGAAGGAAGCCTTTGCGCGCAAGAACGATCTGGTGTTCATGGATTTTCGCACCGATCCGACCGAAAACGTATTTCCCATGGTGCCGGGCGGCAAGGGCTTGTCTGAAGTTGTTCTGTCGGAGGATTTATAATGCGTCATATCATTTCCTTGTTGATGGAAAACGAAGCGGGTGCCTTGTCGCGCGTGGCGGGGCTTTTTTCGGCGCGCGGTTATATTATCGAGTCCATGACGGTAGCGCCTACAGAAGAAGCCACTTTGTCGCGCATGACCATCGTCACCAGCGGTTCGGATGCGGTCATCGAACAAATCACCAAGCAGTTGAACAAGCTGATCGATGTTGTGTCGGTAATGGACCTGAGCGAGGGTGACCATATCGAGCGCGAGTTGATGCTGGTCAAGGTGCGTGCCGAGGGTGGATCGCGTGAAGAACTGAAGCGTTTGGCGGATATTTTTCGCGGGCGCATTCTGGATGTGTCGGATCATACCTACACCATCGAGCTGACAGGTTCGCGGGTCAAGCTGGACAGTTTTATCGAGGCAATCGGCCGTGACTTGATACTGGAAACGGTGCGCACCGGCGCTTCCGGCATCGGGCGCGGCAACAGGATTTTGAGTCTATAAAAGCAGTCGTTAGACGTGAGTCATTAGTTGGTTTTGTCCGACTTACGACTTGCGACTTGCGACTTGCGACTAATTTTTTTATTTAATTTGAAGAGGGCAATATGAAAGTTTATTACGACAAAGACGCAGACTTATCGCTGATCAAGGGCAAACAAGTAACCATCGTGGGCTACGGCTCGCAGGGCCATGCCCATGCACAAAACCTGCGCGACTCCGGCGTGAACGTGACGGTCGGTTTGCGCCGCGATGGCGCGTCCTGGGCCAAGGCCGAATCGGCAGGGCTGAAGGTCGCTGAAGTAGCAGACGCAGTTAAAGTTGCCGATGTTGTGATGATCCTGCTGCCCGATGAAACCATACCGGAAGTGTATCACCGCGATATCGCGCCGAACATGAAGGCAGGCGCCGCATTGGCGTTCGCACATGGCTTTAACGTGCATTACAACCAGGTCGTTCCACGCACCGATCTGGATGTGATCATGATCGCCCCCAAGGGTCCGGGCCACACCGTGCGTTCGGAGTATCTGAAGGGCGGCGGCGTACCCAGTCTGATCGCGGTGTTTCAGAACAAATCAGGCCGTGCGCGCGACATCGCGCTGTCTTATGCGGCAGCCAATGGCGGCACCAAGGGCGGCGTGATCGAAACCAATTTCCGCGAAGAAACGGAAACCGACCTGTTCGGCGAGCAGGCTGTTTTGTGCGGTGGTGCGGTCGAACTGGTCAAGGCCGGGTTCGAGACATTGACCGAAGCCGGTTATGCGCCGGAAATGGCGTACTTTGAATGTCTGCATGAGTTGAAGCTGATCGTGGATCTGATGTACGAAGGCGGTATCGCCAACATGAACTACTCGATTTCCAACAATGCGGAATACGGCGAATACGTCACAGGCCACCGCGTCATTGGCGATCAGGCCAGAGCTGCGATGAAAGAATGCCTCGCCAACATCCAGAACGGCAATTACGCCAAGCAATTCATACTGGAAGGCCGTACCAACTATCCGGAAATGACTGCGCGTCGTCGTCTGAATGCCGAACACCCGATCGAAGTGGTCGGCGGCCAGTTGCGTGCGATGATGCCATGGATCGGCAAAAACAAACTGGTCGATCAGAGCAAGAACTAGGAACGAGGAGTGAGGATTGAGGAGTGAGTAGAACATTCGCTCTTCGGTCCTCGGTTTTTGTTTTTCAATCCTCAATCCTCGATCCACTATCCTATGAATCAATATCCTCACCCCATCATCGCTCGTGAAGGTTGGCCGTTTCTGGCCGGCATCATCGTCATCGCATTACTGGTTTCCTATTTTGTAGGCGGTTTTGCAGCCTTTCTGGTCTGGCTCATCGCGCTGTTTGTATTGCAGTTTTTTCGCGATCCGGGACGTGAGATTCCTCAGAGTGCGGGCGCGGTACTGTCTCCGGCAGACGGACGCGTCATCAAGGTCGAGCGCACGCAAGACCCTTACGGACAGCGTGAAGCGATTCTGATCAGCGTGTTCATGAACGTCTTCAACGTGCATTCCAATCGCAGTCCGGTGGACGGCAAGAT
>JAJXTL010000115.1 GCA_021783855.1 Pseudomonadota bacterium | reverse complement strand
TGGCGTAATTCATCTCCAGTTCTCTTGCCAGCGCTGCTTCCGGCATGCCGGTCATGCCGACCATGTCCGCGCCATCGCGCTCGTAGCGATTGATCTCGGCGATGCTGTCCAGACGCGGCCCTTGTGTGGTCGCATAGACTCCGCCATCCAGACAGGGCTGCTGCACCTGCTGCGCGCTGCGCAGAATACGGCTGCGCAGCTTGCTTGAATAGGGCAGCGTAAAATCGATATTCCGGTAACTGGTAATGCGGGTGCTGAAAAACGTGTAATCGCGCCCATGTGTATAGTCGATGAGTTGATCGGGCACCACCAATGCGCCCGGCACAAGATCCGCGCGTATGCCACCGACGGTTGCAACAGAGACCACATCGCTCACTCCCGCCTCGCGCAACGCCCACAGGTTGGCGCGGTAATTCACCAGATGCGGCGGGATGGTATAACCGAACCCGTGGCGTGCCAGGAAAATCACCTCGTGCTGATTGAGCATACCAAACAGGAACGCCCCGGAAGGCTCGCCAAAAGGCGTGCGCATCACCTGCCGGTGGGTAATTTTAAGATTCGCCAGTTCCGTCAGGCCGCGACCGCCTATGATTGCCAACATATCATTTCCTTGATTAGGAGCGAGGATTGTGGATTGAGGATTGAGGACTGAGATAATTCATGCTCATCGCTTTTCACTCGATCCTCGATCCTGAATTATTCTTTCACCGCATAAATTGCCGGCAGATTGCGCCACGCGCCTTCGATATCCATGCCATAACCGAACACAAAGCGATCGGGCACAGCAAGCCCGACGAAATCTGCCTGTACGGGCTTCGCCCTGCCATGCCGCTTGTCGGCAAACACCGCGCTGTAACAGCGCGCAGCACCCAGCGCCAGCACCCGCTGTTGCAATGCCGCCAGCGTATGCCCTTCGTCCAGAATATCGTCCAGCAGCAGCACCACGCGATGACGCACCGATTCGTGCGGCGCCACCTTCCAGTGCATGGCACCGCCTGCCCGCGCATCGCCATAACGCGACACGTGCACATAATCAAAGTCGAGCGGAAAGTCGAGCAGGGGTAATAGTTGTCCGGAAAACACCACCGCCCCTCCCATCACCGACAGCACCAGCGGGTGCATTTCACTCAGCGCGCCGTTGATTTCACGCGCGACCTTGTGCAGTGCGGCCTGTACCTCGTCTGCCGTATACAACAGTTGGGCCTGCTGCAAAATATCGCGCGCGCGCTGAACAGAGGTGCTCATGCCGGTATCACTTCAGACTCTGTAAATATTCGGCAAACTCTTTCTTGACTTCAGGGTGTTCGAGCCCCAATGACACGGTTGCCTGCAAATAACCCAGCTTTGAGCCGCAATCATAGCGCGTACCCTTATAGCGATAGGCCAGCACCCGTTCTTCCTCGATCAGTGCAGCGATCGCATCGGTGAGCTGTATTTCACCGCCGGTCCCGGGTTTCACGTTGTGCAAATGGTGAAAAATGCGCGGTGTCAGGATATAGCGTCCCACCACCGCCAGGGTCGAGGGCGCCTCTTCCGGGGCCGGTTTCTCGACTATGCCGCTCACCTGCTCCAATTCCGCATTGATCTTGTTGCTGCTGACGATACCGTATTGGCGGGTCTGCTCGCGCGGCACATCCTGCACGCCCAGCACCGAACTATGGTGACGCTCAAACACCTCCACCATCTGCCGTGTGACCGATTTCTCGCCTACCATCAGATCATCCGCCAGGATGACCGCAAAAGGCTCGTTATTGATAACCGGTTGTGCGCAAAGCACGGCATGTCCCAGCCCCAGGGGCTCGGATTGACGAATAAAAATAAAATTTATTCCTTCCGGGATCACTTCTCGCGTAATGCGCAACAATTCATGCTTGCCGCGCTTTTCAAGCTCGGCCTCCAGCTCGTAAGCCGTGTCAAAATGATCCTCAATGGAACGCTTGTTGCGTCCGGTAATGAAAATCATATCCGTGATACCGGCAGCGACGGCTTCCTCCACCGCATACTGAATCAGCGGCTTATCGACGATCGCCATCATTTCCTTGGGACTTGCCTTGGTGGCCGGCAGAAAACGGCTGCCCATTCCCGCTACCGGAAAGACTGCCTTGCGTATGACCCTTAATGGTCTTTGACTCATTATTACCCCTCGATTAATAATAAAAATTCGCTCTCGTTCAAAACAGCGATATTCAACTCAGTCGCGCGTTCCAGTTTGCTGCCGCTATCGATTCCTGCCACCACATAGTCGGTTTTTTTCGAGACGCTGCCCGCCACTTTCGCACCGAGAGATTGCAGGGCTTCTTTGGCCTGCTGACGTGACAACGATGCGAGCGTACCCGTCAGCACAAAGGTTTTGCCGGCTAATGGCAACGGTTTGTCAGGCTGTGTTTCATGCTCGTCCCAATGTACACCCAGACTGCGCAGTTGTTCTATCACGGCGCGGTTATGTGCTTCCGCAAAAAAATCGACCATACTTTGCGCCACCACAGGCCCTACATCGCGCACCTGCTGTAAATGTTCGGCATCGGCTGCCTGCAATTTTTCCAGAGAACCGAAATGCAAAGCCAGATCGCGGGCGGTCGCCTCGCCAACATTGCGTATCCCCAAGGCAAAAATGAATCGCGCAAGCGTGGTGTGGCGGCTTTTTTCTATCGCATCCAGCAAATTGAATGCAGATTTCTCGCCCATGCGTTCCAGACCGGCAATGCCTGCCATATCCAGCTTGTAAAGATCGGCCGCTGTACTGACCAGATGCGCGTCCACCAACTGTTCGACCAGCTTATCGCCCAGGCCGTCTATATCCATGGCGCGGCGACCGGCAAAATGCAGCAGAGCCTGCTTGCGCTGCGCGGGACAGAACAGCCCGCCCGTACAGCGCCAGGCCGCAGCGTCAAGCTCGCGGGTGACATGAGAACCGCACACCGGACACAGGGTCGGCATGACGAATTCACGGACATCATCGGGCCTGTCTTGCAGCACCACCCGCGCAATTTCAGGAATCACATCTCCTGCCCGGCGCACCACCACTTTGTCGCCGATACGCACATCCTTGCGGCGGATCTCATCCTCGTTGTGCAGCGTGGCATTGGTCACCGTCACGCCGCCTACGAACACCGGGGCCAGACGCGCTACCGGCGTCAGCGCACCGGTGCGGCCGACCTGCACGTCGATATCCAGCAAGGTCGTGACCGCTTCTTCGGCTGCAAACTTGTGCGCCACCGCCCAGCGAGGTTCGCGCGAGACAAAACCGAGTTTCTCCTGCAGTGCAATGCGGTTGACCTTGTATACCACACCGTCGATGTCGAATGGCAACTTGTCGCGCATCGCCTCAATGCGTCGGTGAAACCCCACCAGGCCCTGCGCGCCCTGCACCACTGCACGCTCATCGCACACCGGCACGTTCATCGCGGCCAAAGCATCCAGCATGGCAGCCTGCGTCGCAGGCTTGTCCCAGCCTTCTACTTTACCCACACCATAGGCAAAGAACGACAAGGGTCTTTTCGCCGCCAGCGCCGGGTCGAGCTGACGGATACTTCCCGCCGCGCCATTGCGCGGATTCACCAGCGTTGACAAGCCCAGCTCACGCTGCCGTTGATTGTAACGCTCGAAGTCCGGGCGAGCCATGTACACCTCGCCGCGCACTTCCAAAACCTGCGCGTCACAACCTGTAAGTCGCAGCGGAATCTGACGGATGGTTCGGATGTTCTGCGTCACGACTTCACCGATCACGCCGTCGCCGCGCGTGGCGGCCAGTACCAGCACACCCTGCCTGTATTGCAAATTGATCGCGAGACCGTCGAATTTCAGTTCGCAGGCATACTCGACCGGCGGATCAGTATCAGTCAGGCCAAGCTCGCGCCGCACGCGCGCATCGAAAGCAATCGCGCCCTGCTCGCTGATGTCGGTTTCGGTGCGAATCGAGAGCATGGACACGATATGAGCCACCTGTGGAAAGATATCCAGAGGCTTGCCGCCGACGCGCCGGGTAGGTGAATCGTCAATGATCAATTCGGGGTACTGCTCTTCCAGTGCTTGCAGTTCACGAAACAGCTTATCGTATTCCGCATCGGGCACGAGAGGAGCATCCTTCACGTAGTACCAATAGTCGTATTCCGCAATCCGGTTGCGCAACCAGGCGGCGCGGTTGATATATTCCACATTCACCATCAGGAGAATAACCTGCGTGCCTGCGCGCTACCCGGAATGAGGTTGTTTTCGCACATTCTGGCTTCGACATCGCTGATCTGAGCGCGGATGCGCGCCAGGCCCGCGTCTGTCAGCGGCACGCGATGATCGTCAACCAGATTGACCTGCAACTCACGCGCCAGTACATGCGCCATTTTCAGCATCTGATCGAAACCCGCCGCAGGATTTCCCACCCGTGGTACGTCCAGCATCAGAATGATGCCCGGCGTGGATAAATGCGCAAGCGTGTGATGCTGAAAAGGTTTGCTGTCCCGGTTGCTCAGCGTAACCAGACTGTGCCCCAGCGCATCCAGAAAATGAAATGCGCCGTCCGACTCCAGTTTCATGTTCAGCAAGGCGGCCGCTTCGGCAATTTTTTCGCCATTTAGTTGCCGGTTACCGGGAGGCAGCAGATTGATGCCGACCATCTGATCCACCTCGGCACATAACGCATCAAGCGACTGCGCACTATGATGAGCGTCCTGAATCTCGGGCAGCGTCGTGTCGGCGTTTATGGCCTGTGCAATGCCCAGCAGCAGATCACGAAAGTCCCCCATTTTGGCCACACTGAGCACGCCACTCCTGTCCAGCATTTGCAGTGCAACACGAAACCGTGAATAGAGCGTCTGGCTCTCGGCGACCACTCTTTCCCATTGTCCGCTGCGCACGTTCAGACCGCATACCTGTAGCGGCTTACGGAAATCAAATTTTCGTTGCCACAAACCGCCCAGCGCCGTCGAACAAGCAGGCTCCGCCAGATGCAATTCGATGATGAAATCGCAGCGATCATCCAGCAAAGCGCAGGGTTCGCTCAAGCTGCTCTCGGCGAGCGTGGGCAACTCAACCGCCTCCGGCAACGCAATATCGTCAGGCAATGCAATATCGTCGGACAGCGCATCCGCATTGATCATCTCATGCAGCGGTTCGATGGGCAGCTCCGCCCGGACGGTATTTACCTGATATAAGGCATCATCGTGACTCTGTGCGAAGGCTGCGCTAAATTTGCGACTGTATTGACGCTGTTTCCACCAGCCTAAAGCATATATAACCGCCACTATGCCCGAACCGATAGCCAGCAACGCCGCTTGTAAATCACTCATCATTAAATCCCCGAAAGCGCATGCAGATGCGCTGATTATCTCAAAAAACCGGCGTTCACGTTAATGGTAGTTCAGGCGAACTGATGCCGACACCTGCCACCTCTTGCAACGCCTTGAGAAACTGTGCATCCTCGTGCAGTTTTACCATAGAAACAGGATGCGGCATGCCGCGCATCTGAATCAGGCGGGCGCGGCTGGTCGCGGGCATTTCCCAGTGCAAACCGTGCAGCAACTCATCCGCCGATTCAGGCTTGTTGCACACCAGCACCATATCGCATCCCGCGTTGAGCGCAGCAGAAGCCCGCTCTACGATGCCGCCGGCGACGCTTGCCCCTTCCATACTCAGATCATCGCTGAAAATACATCCTTCAAAACCCATCCGGTCGCGTAATATGGTTTTCAACCAGACTGGAGAAAATCCTGCCGGACGGCTATCCAGCGCAGGGTAGATGACATGCGCGGGCATCACCGCCGTCATACCGAAACCGATCATCTGCCGGAAGGGCACCAGATCGCAGAGTTCAATATCCACAAACGGGCGTTCGTCCACCGGAATCGCCAGATGAGAATCGGCTGTAACGAAACCGTGTCCCGGAAAATGCTTGCCGACGGTATGCATCCCTCCCTGTTTCAAGCCCATCAACAAATGGTGCGCGAGTTCCGCAATCGCCTGCGGATCGCTGTGAAAGGCCCGGTCGCCGATCACGCTGCTTTGCCCGTGATCCACATCCAGCACCGGCGTAAAACTGAAATCGACGCCACAGCCACGCAGCTCGGCCGCCAGCACGAAGCCTGTCTGGTGCGCCAGATGACGGGCGCGTTGCGGGGAGCGATCCCATATCTTGCCCAGTTCGCGCATGGCAGGAATGCGCGTAAAACCATCGTGAAAGCGTTGTACCCGCCCGCCCTCATGATCCACTGCAATCAGCAACGGTGTCGGGCGCAACGCGCGTATCGCGGAAGTCAGCTCGGTCAATTGAGTAACCGATACAAAATTGCGCCGGAACAGAATCACGCCGCCGGTCATCGGATGCAAAAGCCGCGTCACGTCATCCTCTGTCAACTCCGTGCCCAGCACATCCAGCATTATCGGCCCTAAACCCATAAACACTCCCTAAATAAACCAACCTCAATTTTCGAACTCACCTGTCCAGCGGACTAATTACGCCACGGTCCGGGGCTCCCTTTGCACAGCTCGCCCGCTCGTCGTTCGTGAAGCAGTGCTTCACGTCAGCACCATCCTGTCGATGGGACTGATCACTCCTCGCCCACCTTTGTTCAGCACATGAGTGTATATCATTGTGGTGGAAACGTCAGAATGTCCGAGCAATTCCTGGATAGTACGGATGTCATAGCCGCACTCCAGCAAATGCGTGGCGAAAGAATGTCTGAGTGTGTGGGTAGTAGCAGGCTTTGCAATTCCTGCCTTTTTCACTCCAACGCGAATAGCCCGTTGAATATTCTGCTCGTAGATGTGATGGCGACGGTGAATTCCTGTTCTCGGGTCATCTGACAAGCCTGAGGCGGGAAATACCCAGAACCAACCCCACTCTTTGCCCGCTGTGATTTCAATGTCGCGCAGCGATACGTTTGTCCCCTCGCCCGCTTGCGGGAGAGGGTTTGGGTGAGGGGAATGTGTCTGACGAGTTTCTCCGCCAGGTACATTGGGATATTTCTTCGCCAGCGCATCCGGCATTTCAACGCCCGGGACGTCGTTTTTCCGGTCCATATCGAAGAGAACGCGCACCTTTTTCAGATGCACCTGCAACTCCGGCACCAGAGACTCCGGCAACATCGTCACCCTGTCTTTGCGTCCTTTCCCCTGACGCACCACTACCTCAAGGCGATCAAAGTCAACGTCCTTTACACGTAACCTGACGCATTCCATTAAGCGCATCCCGCTTCCATAAAGCAATCTGGCCATCAGTGAATACACCCCATCCAGGCTAGCCATCAACCGATGAATCTCATTGACCGACAGCACCATTGGAATCCGTTGAGAGGGTTTTGCTCGCACCAGGCCATCCATCCACGGAAGGTCTATGCCAAGCACCTCCCGGTAAAGGAACAGCAATGCGGACAAGGCCTGAGTCTGCGTTGAAGCAGAAACCCTGCCGTTGACGGCAAGGTCGGTCAGAAAGGCTTCCACTTCTGGCGCCCCCATATCGCGAGGGTGTTGTTTATGATGAAAAAACACGAACTTTTTGATCCAGTTCGAGTATGATTCTTCCGTTCGCCGACTATAATGCTTTGCCTGGATGCGCTCACGCACAACCTCCAACAGCATAGGCGCATGTGGTGCTGAGTTAGCAGGAGGCGGTGACATGTTGCATTTCCAGTATGTTGTTAAATCAGTAGGTTACAGTATATCAGGACATCTTATACAGAACACTCACTTTCTTATACAGAAGAAGTTCGGTATATTTAAACGTTAGCCCTCACATGGAGCCCCCGCAAATGAGCCATTCGATTCATATGCCCGACGTTCAAGGCTTTGGCCGTTTTATTGGCTTGTCCATTCTTATGGCCTTGCAGGTTTGCTTTACGAGTCCCGTTTGGGGGAGTAACGATTCTCAGCTTGATGCCAATACTGAAGTCCAGATTCAGGTATGTCTGCCGACCAAACGAATCTACTTCAATGATCTTGAATTGGATCGACTCGAAAATCATCCTCTATTCACAAAGTATTCTCAGCAACAGCTAGAGCTTGCGCCGAAGACGATTCGGCGAGTCGCAACTTCTAGCGGCCCCAGAACCATACACACTTATGGGATTGGCTTTGGAGAGGTCTTAATCCGATCTGGTCAGTTTAGCGACGGTTCTGGCTTTATGCCACTAAAGGACTCGACGGTCGCAGATCAGCCGGTATATGAGCAGGGATACGGGCATCCAGCTCAGAATTACGTCGCAATGCATGTACGCCTTCCTGATCAGGAAAAGAAACCAGAAGGTGGCGTGACATATTGGTTCACGCTACCCAAGACCATTCCCGACGACAGGTTTACTGCTTGGTTCAACCCGGTTTCGATGGAACCAGGAGGTGAACGTTTCCCAATTTGGTGGAAGCTAACGCATGGAGGAGATATGGCAATCTATCCCGTGTCCGCTGATCCGCCGAAGATGCGGGTCACTTTGCTAAAGCATCACGCTGAGCACAATGACCCAACGATTGACACGTTGCCGGCATTAACAACAGCGAGGATAAAATACAAAACAGCAACAAGCGATCAGCAGTTTGTTTATGAGTTTGTCCCAAAGGCCAATGAAGCAATCCCGGCTTGCGATTAACAAAATTGCCACGCATCCTGCTGAGGTGAAGTCGTGAGGGCTAACCCGACATTCAACCCGGACTCCGCAAAAGCGCGGAGCCGGTTAATTCTACGTTAGGCCTTATGAATCCGCTGCCACTTTTCCGAAAGACCGAGGAACGCACCTTCTTTGCGCACCATATGCTCCTGCACGCTGCGGAACTCGACATCGCGGAAGCGGTGGCAACTGAGCGCGGCCGCTTCAACAAGTGCTTGGCGGCAATGGTCATGGCGTCGCTGGCCATTGAAGCTCTTGCGAACGCAGTAGGCAGTCGCATCGTTTCCGACTGGGCCGCATTTGAACCGTTGCGTCCGCACGAGAAAATTGACCTTCTTGTTGAACGACTTGCAATTACTCGAGACTCAACGAAGGAGCCTTGGACAACGCTACAATTCTTGGGCGGTTTTCGAAACGACATTGCCCATCCTAGGCCTGAGCCAGTTCACAAGAAGAACGTATTACCGGAAGCCGCCTTGGTAAAGGCCGCGTTTGATACCCCACTCTCGAAGTTGGAACGCGAAATTACGCTTGGTAATGCACAACGCGCCTACACCGCCGTACATACCCTCAAAGGCTTATTGACTGACGCGCTGCCTCCTGAGTCAAGGTTTGGCATCTATGCTGATATGTGGTCTGGCAGTACAACGAGCGCATGAGGCCTAACGATTAAGGTTAGAACGATTAAGGTTAGGTCGTGATCGCGGAGCGAGCCACGACCTGAACCGTTTGTTGGACGAGCCCGGCTCAGGCTCACAAACACTATGCAAATATCTCCTCAATCCAGCCTCGCATAAACGGGCTGAAGCGCCCCGGATATATTAAGAAGCCACTTTCAGCATGAAGAAACTGCCAGTTTCAGTGCTAAAAATGGCTGATTTACTCGATTTCAGCCGATTTCAGCCG
>JAJXTL010000012.1:1660-37276 GCA_021783855.1 Pseudomonadota bacterium | reverse complement strand
GGTGCAAATACGCTGCTGACCGTTAATCAGCCACAACGACACTGCCTGCGATAAACGGGTTTTTTGGCTTTTTAGGGAACCGCTGATTTATTCTCGTTTGCCATTCCGAACGCATATAATAATATTTATAAATCAAGTAGTTATATTTATCGCCTTGCTCGAAATGACAATAATTCAGTGGCTCCTTAGATAAAATAACTCGTATGATTGCATACTCGTCCATTCCTGAGTATATTGATAAGGAATTCTCCGCTTATACTGACGAAAAAGCGAGGCAAGGTGCAAAAGGAATCGGACAAACAGGCCGGCAAATGGACACACAGGGTTACCAGCCTGCGTGGCAGGTTGTTGCTGCTCCTGCTTCTCACCCTCCTGCCGGTTTACAGTTTTATCTTTTATTCGGTCTCCGAGGCGCGCCAACAAGCCGCTGACAACGCCCGGGGAGAGGCTCGTTCCCTGTTGCATCTGGTCGCCTCGGAACAAAAAAATCTCATCGAATTTAGTCGGCAGCAATTGCTCAATCTTGCGCAGTTTCCCATCGTGCGCCGTTCTGAGTGGGCAACACTGTGCAACCGCACCTTCGCCGACCTGCACAAACAAAATCCGTTCTACGCCAATCTCGGCGTGATAAATCCGGACGGCATGCTGCGCTGCAGCGCGCTCCCTTTTACGGGTCAGGTCAATCTCTCCGACCGGAATTATTTCAGCGAGGCCATGCGCACGCGCGATTTTGTCTTCGGCACCTACCAGCTCGGTCGTGTGACCGGCAAACTCAGCGTCAACCTGGCATACCCGGTACTGGACGCTGCCCTCAAACCGCTGGCAGTCGTGTACATCGCGCTTGATCTTGGCGCGCTGGCAAAAAGACTGACCGAAACCATAAGTCTTCCTGTCGGCGCCACGCTCACCATCGTAAACAGTCACGGCACCATTATGGCACGTCAGCCTGAGCCGGATAAATGGACAGGCAAGTCGCTGCCGGACGGCCCCATGCTCCAAGCCATCCTCGCGCACAAGCGTGAAGCCACGCTACAGGGAACCGGCGTCGACGGGGTGGAGCGTTTATATGTATTCAAACCCTTCTATTCAGATGGCGCTGAACAAGTCTATGTCAGCGCCGGCATTCCTGCGAAAACCGTATATGCCGTCGCAAACACCATGCTGTTGCGTGCCTTGCTGTTGATGTCGCTGGTTACCGCCGCCGTAATCGCGCTGGCATGGGTGGGTGGACGGGTGCTGCTGCTGCGCCCGGTGAATGCATTGCTGCAAGCGACTCACCGTCTTGGGCAAGGCGACCTCAGCGCGCGCACCGATCTGCCGCATACTCCGGACGAGTTCGGGCAGCTCGCCCAAAGCCTGGACGATATGGCCCGCGACTTGCAGTTGCGCCAGTCTGAAGCCGCCCGCGCCGAAGCCCGCTTTACCAACATCGTCAACCTGGCGGCGGACGCAATCATCAGCGTGGATGAAGATCAGCGTATCGTTGCCTACAATCGTACTGCCATGCAGATTTTCGGGCATGCGTCGTCCGACGTGCTTGGTCAGCCGCTTGATCTGTTACTGCCCGCCGAAGTCGCCGCCAGGCACCGCGCGCACATCCAGGCCTTTGGCCGGGAAGCGGGATCGATGCGTGTAATGGGCGGAGGACGCGAGGTTGCCGGGCGGCGTGCCGACGGCTCCGTGTTTCCGGCTGAGGCGAGCATTTCCAGGATCGTCGAGGGCGATCGCATCGTGTACACCGCCGTTCTGCGCGACATCACCGAACGCAAAAAAGCCGAGGCAGAAACAGAGCTACTTCGCAGCCGCGCCATCTTCGAGAATCTCTTTGAGTCGCTGCCCGGCCTCTACCTGGTCCTTGCACCCGAACTTAAAATCCTCGCCGTCAGCGATGCCTACCTGAAGGCGACCATGACCGAACGCGAGGAAATCATCGGGCGTAATCTTTTCGAGGTATTTCCCGATAACCCTGCCGACCCAACCGCCAACGGCACCTCCAACCTGTACGCCTCCCTCGACCGTGTGCGCCAGACCGCCGTCACCGACACCATGTCCATCCAGAAATATGACGTCCGTCGTCCTGACGGCACCTACGAAGAGCGCTACTGGAGCCCGATCAATTCACCTGTGCTCGGAGCGGACCGCAGGGTCGAGTACATTATCCATCGAGTGGAAGATGTAACAGAGTTTGTGTTGCAAAAGTCGCGGTCGGAGGACAATACCGTCGAGATGCGCGCCCGCCTGGAACAGATGGAGGCTGAAATTTTTCAAAGCTCGCAAAAGATGCAGATGGCCAATCAGCAACTCAAATCCGCCAACCAGGAACTTGAAGCATTCAGCTACTCGGTGTCGCACGACCTGCGTGCGCCGCTGCGTTCCATAGACGGCTTCAGCCAGGCATTGCTTGAGGATAGCGCCGATCAGCTGGACGATCAGGCCAAGGATTATCTGAATCGCGTGCGCACCGCCACCAAGCATATGGGACATCTCATCGATGACATGCTCACCCTGTCGCACGTAACACGTACCGAAATGCGTCGCCAAACTGTCGATCTCAGCGCGCTCGTCGCCGACGTGCTAGCGGAATTCCAGAAAAGCGAACCCCAGCGCCAGGTGGACTTGCGCATCGAATCCGGACTGCTCGCAGAGGGAGATGCCCAACTGCTGCGCGTAGCGCTGGTCAACCTGCTCGGCAATGCCTGGAAGTTCACTGGCAAAATGACAAACGCAAAAATTGAATTCGGCGCACTATGCAACACCGGTGGCATGACTGAATTCTTCATACGCGACAATGGCGTCGGCTTCGACATGGCGTATGCCGACAAACTATTCGGCGCCTTTCAGCGCCTGCATTCGACCCGTGAATTTCCCGGCACAGGTATCGGCCTGGCCACGGTACAGCGCATCGTGCACCGCCACGGCGGTCAAGTTCGAGGTGAAAGCATATCAGGTCAAGGCGCTACATTTTATTTTAGCTTATCCGACTGATCGTTTTTATTGCCCGCTTGTGGTTGAAATAAAAAGACGCTCATAAATCAAATTAACCGGATGCTTCCTGAGGCGGAGCAATAAGCCCGTCGTCCGGAATGGCACAATTCCGGTTTTAAACCCCCCTTTTCGCCGACTTTATTCATCACTGCCAAAAGCAGGGGTGTGTTATTCGCCCGCCTCCATTACAAACAACTTTAGCTTAATTCTCCAATCCTTTGCTTTTTAAGCATATTTATATTTTCTCAGATTTCCGCGCTAACTCCTTGTCTTGTAAAGAAAAAATATGTTTTTCGCTTGACCTGCCGGTTTTTTTTCAATATAGTGGGGTTAAGTGGTGAATAGTGGGTAATTGTGGGGAGCAGAGATGTTTCAAGGGGCGGCGCAACTTAATCTGGATGGCAAGGGCAGGCTCGCAATACCGGCACGGTACCGCGACATGTTGCTGGACGGCTGCGCCGGAAATCTGGTGCTGACTGCCGACGCCGATGGATGCCTGCTGGTCTACCCGCAGCCCGAGTGGCTGCCGATACGCGACAAACTGAACCGTCTCTCTTCATTCAATCCGCGCAGCCGCGCCCTGCAACGCCTGCTGATAGGACACGCCGAAGATGTGCTGATGGATAGCGCTGGTCGCGTGCTGATTTCGCCTGTACTGCGCAGTTATGCTGCACTGGACAAGAGCGTAGTGCTGATCGGTCAGGGTAATAAGTTCGAGTTGTGGGATGACGCGAAATGGCAGGCGCAGCAGCAAGCCGCGCTATTGCTGATGAGCGGCGAATTACCTCCAGAACTTGAAGGGTTTTCGCTGTGAACGAGGAGTTGACTCATACCACCGTACTGCTCGATGAGGCGGTAGAAGCGCTCGCGATCAAGCCGGATGGTATTTATGTGGATTGCACCTTCGGACGCGGCGGCCACAGCGCGCGGATATTGCAACGACTAAACCAGAGCGGCCGGTTGATTGCGCTGGACAAGGACATGACTGCGGTGGCTTGCGGTCGTGAATGGAACGACGCGCGTTTTCGCATAGAACACAGCGGGTTCACGAAGCTGGCAGAAGTATTGCGCGGACTGAATATTGAGCGTGTCGACGGAATACTGCTTGATCTGGGGGTTTCGTCGCCACAGTTGGATGAAGCGGAGCGGGGTTTCAGTTTCAGGTTCGATGCGCCGCTGGACATGCGCATGGATACGAGTCGCGGCCCGACCGCTGCGCAATGGTTGGCAACGGCGGACGAAGGTCTGCTGACGGAGGTTATACGTGATTACGGCGAAGAACGGTTTGCTAAGCAGGTTGCAAGAGCGGTTGTTGCTGCGCGTGCGATTCAACCCATCCAGACCACGCGGCAGCTCGTCGAGCTGGTTGGCAAGACGGTACGTACCCGTGAAGCGGGGAAAAATCCGGCGACGCGCACCTTTCAGGCTATACGGATTTATCTCAACCAGGAACTCGAAGAGCTGGAGGGCGTTTTACCCCAATGCGTTGCACATCTGAATGCCGGCGGACGTCTGGTGGTAATCAGTTTCCATTCACTGGAAGATCGTATGGTCAAGCACTTCTTGCGGGATCTGGTGGAGGTGGACAAGTTGCCGCGCAACGTACCGATACGTGCCAGCGAAGTGCCGCACGGAAAAATAAGGCTGGTCGGACGCGCGGTGCGTGCGGGGGAAGCCGAGCTGCAAGCCAATCCTCGCGCACGCAGCGCGACGATGCGCGTGGCGGAGCGCAGCGATGTTGCGTAGCGGATTTTTACAAGGGATTTTACTGGTGCTGGTGATCGCGGGAGCGTTGAGCATAGTCACCTCTCAGCATCAGGCGCGCAAATTTTTTATCGCGTTGCAGCAGGAAAAGGAACACGCCCATCAGATGGAGGTGGAGTGGGGGCAGTTGCAACTGGAACAAAGCACCCTGGCCAGCCCGGCGCGCGTGGAAAGAATTGCAATACAGCAATTGCATATGCAATTGCCCAGGAAGGTAGAGTTTATACGGATTACCTCTCCACAAGGGAATGAAGCAGGTCAGCGACCATGAATTACACGGGCAGAGAAAAAAAAGACAGCGCGGTAAAATTGCCGGGGTGGCGGGCGACGGTGCTGTTCGCGATTTTGCTGACGGGCCTGCTGGGCCTGGTAGGTCGTGCCGTCTATCTGCAGGGCATACACAATGACTTTTTGCAGGAAAAAGGCAAACAACGCTATAGCCGGGTCATCGAGGTCAGCGCGCATCGCGGCATGATCACTGATCGCAATGGCGATCCGCTGGCAGTCAGCACGCCCGTCGAATCGGTGTGGGCGAGTCCGGCGGATATCAGAATAAACGACGCCCAGGATGCAAAGCTCAATAGTCAGCAGTTGAAGCAGCTCGCGCAGGCCCTGGGGATGAGTGTAAAAGCAATCAAGGACAGCCTTTCAGATACGACACGGGACTTTGTTTATTTGAAACGACAAGTCCCGCCGGAAGAGTCCGGCAAGGTGGCCAGCCTGAATCTGCCGGGAATTTCCCTGCAACGCGAATATCGTCGTTATTACCCTGCCGGAGACGAGTTTGCCCAGGTACTGGGTTTTACCGGGCAGGATGACAGCGGGCAGGAAGGTCTGGAACTGGCTTTGCAAAGCAGGCTCGCGGGCAAGATGGGAAGCCAGCGGGTAATCAAGGACAGACGCGGACACATAGTCGAGGATGCGGGCAGCCTGAATCCGCCCAGGCCCGGCAGTGATATTGCCCTCAGCCTGGACAGCAAGGTACAGCATCTGGCCTATCGTGAGTTGAAACTGGCCGTACAGGAGCATCAGGCCAAGGCAGGCGCCATTGTGGTGCTGGATGCGCAGAGCGGTGAAGTGCTGGCGCTGGCCAACTATCCGAGCTACAACCCGAATAACCACATGAATGTCAGCGCGCAGGCGATGCGCAATCGCGCCGTAACCGATGAGTTTGAGCCCGGCTCGACGATGAAGCCGTTCACCATCGGAACCGCGTTGAATCTGGGCCGTGTCAGGCCGGACACAGTGATCGATACCGAGAATGGCGTGTTTACCGTCGGCAATAAGAAAATACACGACACGCATCCGGAGCCCACCCTGACGGTGTCGCAAATAATACAGAAATCCAGCAACGTGGGTGCCTCAAAGATCGCCCTGTCGCTGCAACCGGAAGCGCTGTGGCAGACTTTTACATCTTCGGGATTCGGCGCGCATACCGGCAGTCATTTTCCGGGTGAAGCCATAGGCAGGCTGCGTGATGCAAAAACATGGCGGCCGATTGAACAGGCCACCATGTCATTCGGCCATGGCATTTCCGTCAATCTGTTGCAACTGGCACGCTCATACACGATCTTCGCCGGTGATGGCGAATTGATGCCGATCTCCCTGCTCAAACTGGACAGGCCGGCCATCGGTCATCAGGTGTTTTCCGAAAAAACCGCAGCCGAGTTGCGCGCAATGCTCGAATCAGTGGTACTGCCCGGCGGCACAGCACCGCTGGCACAGGTAGCGGGCTATCGGGTGGCAGGCAAAACAGGCACCGCACACAAGCTGGACGGCGGACACTACATCAATCGATATGTAGCCTCGTTTGTGGGGATGGCACCTGTGTCAAAGCCGCGTCTGATCGTTGCCGTGATGATAGACGAGCCGGGCGGCAAGGAATATTACGGCGGACAGGTCGCAGCACCGGCATTCAGCAAGGTGGTGGGTGAGGCCTTGCATCTATTGAATGTACCGAATGATGCGCCGCTGGATAACGTCACGCCGCCCCCCCGAGAGATAGTCAGGGAGGAGGTGTGATGATCCTGACAACAAAAGACACAGTACACAAGACAGAGCGGTGTATATCGACTGACAACACCGCTTGCCTGGAACGCGGCGCAGCCGCGACAACATTCCTGTCTCCTGTCTTCGCTCATCTGCCGCCTGTAACCCGTTTGGTGACGGACAGTCGCGAAGTTCAGCCGGGAGACACTTTCGTCGCCTATCCGGGCGCAAAGTCGGACGGTCGCCGGTTTATCGCCCAGGCAATCGCACGCGGCGCGAATGCGGTGATCTACGAAAAGCATATGCCCGTGCACCCGCACGAAGCACAGCATTTTGTGTGGGATGCCGCCTGGCATGTCGCCAATGTTGCAGTAACGGATTTGCGCCACAAGGCCGGATGGCTGGCAGACTCTGTTTATGGCTCGCCTTCTGAACATCTGTGGATGGTGGGAGTGACCGGCACCAACGGCAAGACATCCAGTACCCACTGGATAGCGCAATGCCTGGATGAGACAGGGAAAAAGTGCGCGTTGATCGGCACGCTGGGCAACGGCTTTTCAGGCGAGTTGCAGGCGACCGCCAATACCACGCCGGATGCGATCAGGATGCATGGCCTGCTGGCTGAATATCTTGCCAAAAAGGCCAGAGCGGTGGCGATGGAGGTGTCCTCGCATGCCCTGACGCAAGGCCGCGTCAACGGTGTGAATTTTGACGTGGCGCTGCTGACCAATCTGAGCCGCGACCATCTGGATTATCACGGCGACATGGAAAGCTATGCAGCCGCCAAGCGCCGACTGTTTGACTGGCAGACACTCAAGTTTGCCGTGATCAATCTTGACGATGCCTTCGGTGCCGAGCTAGCCTTGCAGTTGCGCGATCGTGATCTGGAAGTCATAGGCTATGGCCTGTCAGAGGCGGCGCTTCATATGGCCGAACGCCACGGGATGCGCATGGTGTATGGCAAATTGCTGGAGATGAGCGGACAGGGCATGCGATTGGAAATCCGATCAAGCTGGGGAGCCGGTGAGCTGAAAAGCCGCATGATTGCCGGTTTTAATGCAGCTAACCTGCTGGGTGTGCTGGCGGTATTGCTGGTGAGTGACGTTGAACTGAGCCCGGCCTTACGCGCGTTGAGCAAGGTGGCGGCTGTGCCCGGACGTATGCAGAGAGTCGGCAGTGAAGGTCAGCCTGCGGTCATCGTTGACTACGCGCATACACCGGACGCACTGGAAAAAGTATTGCTGGCGTTGCGTGCAATTAACGCTGCCGCCAATGGCAAGCTGATCTGCGTATTCGGCTGCGGCGGCGAACGGGACAGAGGTAAGCGCGCCATGATGGGACGTGTTGCGGAAAAGTTTTCGGACACCTGCATTGTCACCAGCGACAATCCGCGCAGTGAAGATCCTCAGCAGATCATAGATGAGGTAGTGAGCGGCATGACGCTGAAAAATCACGTCATTATGGCGGATCGCGCAGCAGCGATAGCGCATGCCATCGGAATGGCGGGGATAGACGATATCGTCCTGATAGCGGGCAAAGGCCATGAAAACTATCAGGAAATACAGGGGGTCAGGCACCCCTTCAGCGATGTGGCAGCATCCCGGCGCGCACTGGCGACAGCAGGAATAGGAGGCGCTCAATGATGCAGTTGTCTGAAGCTGCGCACGTATTGCATGCACAGCAGATTACGGGAGACGGAGATGTGCGTTTTTTTGCAGTATCCACCGACACCCGCGAGCTTCAGCCCGGCGATCTGTATGTGGCATTGCGCGGCGAACATTTCGATGGTGCGGATTTTATCGCGCAAGCCGAAGGAGCGGGAGCCGTTGCAGCCTTGGTTAACAAAGACAGCTTCGAGAAGCTGACCACGCCGCTGAGCGCAGCGGTCACAGCTGCGGGAACCGCACGGCCTACCCCTTGCGAGTGGAATCATGAATCCTTCACGCAACAACCTGGGGTGCAACCCCTTAGTTGTGCGGGGAAGACCCTTCATTCAGGAATAGGCGATTTATCGCCTTATATTCCGTGGGAAGACCCCTGCGATCTTGCGGTCCCACTCCTCAATCCTGCATTCCCAATCCTGTTGGTTGAAGACACTCGTCTTGCCCTGGGGCAACTGGCGGCCTACTGGCGCCATCAGTTTGACATTCCGCTGGTTGCGATCACCGGCAGCAACGGCAAGACCACAGTCAAGGAAATGACAGCCGGCATTCTGCGCGCGGCAGCCGGAAGCGATGAGGCGGTGCTTGCCACCCTAGGCAATCTCAACAACGACATCGGCATGCCGCTGACGCTTCTGCAACTCAACGCCCGGCACCGCTATGCGGTGATCGAAATGGGCATGAATCATGCGGGTGAAATTGATTATCTGACACGGATTGCCTGCCCGCAGGTGGCGCTCATCAACAATGCCAGCGGCGCGCACCTCGAAGGCATGGGCTCGCTGGAAGCGGTGGCACGTGCCAAAGGGGAAATATTGGCAGGCTTGCAGTACGGAGGCAGTGCGATCATCAACGCCGATGATGCATACGCGCCATTGTGGCGCAGTCTGGCCGGCGCGAACTCGTTGCTGGAATTTGGACTGAGCAGCGAAGCCGACGTATCCGGAATATGGCGCCCGCTGGCAACCGGGTTGCAACTTGCCGTGCAAACGCCCAAGGGCGATTTCACCGTCAACATGCAAGTGCCCGGCGAACATAACGCACGCAATGCGCTCGCGGCAACGGCAGTGGCGATTGCCCTGAATCTGCCTCTGGAGAGCGTTGCAGCAGGCCTGGAAAAATTTGGCGGCGTGGTCGGGCGCTTGCAGCGCAAGCAGGCAAGGTGCGGCGCAGTGGTGATAGACGACACCTACAATGCAAATCCGGCTTCGCTGCACGCTGCCATTGCGGTTCTGGCAGATGCATCCGGACATCGTGTACTGGTGCTGGGCGATATGGGCGAGCTGGGCGAGAACGCGGCCGATTTCCATGCAGAGATCGGCATTGCGGCGCGTGCGGCCGGCATCGAAAAACTCTACACCTTAGGTGAGTTGAGCCGCATTGCCGCGCGCGAATTTGGCGACAAGGCGCAACACTTTGAAAATATTGAAGAATTGCAAAAATCACTGAAAAAAGAACTGCATGCCGGTACAACTGTGCTGGTTAAGGGCTCCCGTTTCATGAAAATGGAACGCGTGGTCAAGTATCTGGTGAGTAGTGAGTCGGAAGCATCGAGTGGAATAAGCACCTCTCGCTTACCACTTACCACTTACCACTTACCAAGGGAATAAACATGTTATTAGCACTCGCACAATGGCTGGCTCAGGATATACGGTTTTTCAGCGTATTCAATTACATCACACTGCGCACGGTACTGGCAGCCATGACGGCGCTGGGAATCTCTTTTCTGGTGGGACCGGCGATGATACGCAAGTTGACCGCCTATAAAATCGGTCAGTCGGTGCGCACGGACGGGCCGCAGACCCATCTGGTCAAGGCAGGTACGCCCACCATGGGCGGCGCGCTGATCCTGACTTCAATTGCCATCACTACCTTGTTGTGGGGCGATTTGCGCAACCATTACGTATGGGTAGTGCTGTTTACCACACTGGGTTTTGGCGTGGTCGGATGGGTGGATGATTATCGCAAGGTGGTACATCGCAATCCCAAAGGCTTGTCGGCCAAAGCCAAAATGTTCTGGCAGTCCATCATCGCGCTGATCGTCGGAATTTATCTGTGGAATACCGCGAGCCTGCCGGCGCAGACCGAAATGATCGTACCTTTCCTGAAATTCCTGGTGTTCCCGCTGGGCGCCTTTACTTTCATCGCCATGGCTTATTTCGTGATTGTCGGCACCAGCAACGCGGTAAACCTGACCGACGGCCTGGATGGTCTGGCGATCATGCCTACCGTGATGGTAAGCAGCGCGCTGGCGTTATTTGCCTATGTGGCGGGCAACGCCGTGTTTGCAAAATACCTCGGCATACCTTACATCCCGGGCGCAGGTGAACTGGCGGTGTTCTGCGGCGGAATTGCAGGCGCAGGACTCGCATTTTTATGGTTCAACGCCTATCCGGCTGAAGTGTTCATGGGCGATGTCGGTGCGCTGGCGTTGGGCGCAGCACTCGGGGTGGTTGCCGTCATTGTGCGTCAGGAACTGGTGTTGTTCATCATGGGCGGCGTGTTCGTGGTGGAAACCTTGTCGGTTGTCATACAGGTCGCCTCCTTCAAGATGACCGGAAAACGCGTGTTCCGCATGGCGCCATTGCACCATCATTATGAATTGAAGGGCTGGAAAGAAACGCAGGTGGTCGTGCGTTTCTGGATCATCACCATGCTGCTGGTCTTACTGGGTTTGGCGACGCTAAAACTGAGATGACACCGTTAAAAAACAAATCTGTGCTGGTGCTCGGTCTCGGTGAGACGGGGCTATCCATGGTGCGCTGGCTGGCACGGATGGGCGCGAACTTGCGCGTTGCAGATAGCCGCGTGGTTCCGCCGGGTTTGGATGAAGTCGCTCAATTTGTAAGAACAGAGCAGGTTTTTTGCGGTCCATACAGCGATGCGCTGTTTGCGGGCATCGATCTGATTGCAATCAGTCCCGGCATACCACTGGCTGACACGCATGTTGCACGAGCCATCGCCAGCGGTATCCCCGTCGTTGGCGACATCGAATTGTTTGCCCAACAACTCAATCCTCATTCCTTCACACAACAACTAGGGGTGCCGCCCCTTAGTTGTGCGGAGAAGACCCTTGCGGTCTCAATCCTCAATCCTCGTGTCATTGCCATAACCGGATCGAACGGCAAGACGACCGTTACCAGCCTGGTGGAACACCTGTGCAAGGCAGCGGGCCGTGATGCAGTGGCGGCGGGCAATATATCGCCTGCGGTGCTGGATGTGGTGCTGGCACGGGGTAAGCAACAGCCTGAAATATGGGTGCTGGAGTTGTCCAGCTTTCAGCTGGAAACAACATTCAGCTTGAAGGCGGATGCAGCCACGGTGCTGAACGTCAGCGAAGATCATCTGGATCGCTATGCAGGCATGGATGAGTACGCGGCAGCGAAACAAAGAATATTCAAGGATTGCGGCGTGCAGGTGTTGAACCGTGATGACGAGCGCGTCATGGGTATGCTGCGCGACAACCACATCACCTTTGGCCTGAGCCTGCCCGAGCGTGAAGCTGACTTTGGCATTGAAAGAAATAGCGGAGATATCTGGCTGGTGCAGGGTAGTCGGCGCCTGATCAAGGCCTCCGAACTGCAACTCACCGGGCTGCACAATCTTGCCAATGTCCAGGCCGCGCTAGCCTTGTGCCGGGCAATTGATTTACCGATGCCGCCATTGCTGAAAGCCCTGAAGGACTTCAAGGGCTTGCCGCATCGCGTAGAACTGGTGGAAAAACTGCACGGGGTGAGTTTTTATGACGACTCCAAGGGTACCAATGTAGGCGCGAGCGTCGCGGCCCTGGAAGGGCTGGGTTGTAAATCGGTGTTGATTGCCGGCGGCGTGGGCAAGGGACAGGATTTTTCCCCCTTAAAGTCTGCCGTGGTTCAACACGCACGCGCAGTTGTGCTGATAGGTCGCGATGCTGCAAAGATAGCGGCGGCGTTGCAGGACTGCGAAGTGCCGGTGGTGCATGCAAAAGACATGAATGAGGCCGTCGGACAGGCCGCCATGCTGGCATTAACGGGAGACGCCGTACTGTTATCACCGGCTTGCGCAAGTTTCGACATGTACCGTAATTACGCACACCGCGCCGAAGTTTTCATTGCCGAAGTGCGAAAGCTGACCAATGGGCATGCTACTGATAATGAACACTGTCATGCCCATCTCCCTCACCTCAATCCTCTCCCGCAAGCAGGAGAGGAGGCAAACGAATCGCTACGCGAACTCCAGATGACGAGGGAATCATGGCCTCGTTAGTCAGGACACGCACGTCACCTCAAAAGGCGCAGTTCGACAGCCTGCTGATATGGATTTTCATCGCGCTGATCTCAATCGGACTGGTGATGGTGTATTCCTCATCTATCGCCACCGCCGAGGGCAGCAAATTCACGGCTCATCAGGCTACCTATTATCTGACGCGCCACAGCATGTTCATCGCCGTAGGCCTGCTTGCCGGCGTGTTCGCGTTTCAGCTGCCGGTGCAATTGTGGCAGACCTATGCGCCTTATCTGTTTCTGGCAGGCTCAGTCCTCTTGCTGCTGGTCCTGATCCCGCATATCGGTCGGGAAGTGAACGGCAGCCGCCGCTGGCTGTCGCTGTTTGTGATCAATTTACAGCCTTCCGAGCTGATGAAACTGTTTGCGGTGATGTATGCCGCAGATTACACGGTGCGCAAGGGTGCGGTAGCGCATTTGTTCATCAGGGCATTTATGCCGATGTTCGTGGTCATGGTGGTGATAGGCGGTTTGTTGTTGCAGGAACCGGACATGGGCGCGTTTGTGGTGGTCTTGTCTATCGCCATTTGTACCTTATGGCTGGGCGGCTTCAACGTCAAGGTGTTCGGCGCATTGCTGGTGGCACTGCCTTTGGCGTTTGCCGCACTAATATTTTCATCGCCCTACCGTATGCAGCGTGTGATCGGCTTCATGAACCCCTGGGCGGACCCGTATGGCAAGGGTTATCAGCTCAGTCATGCGCTGATCGCCTTCGGCCGTGGCGAGTGGTTCGGCGTGGGGCTGGGTGCCAGTGTGGAGAAATTGTTCTATCTGCCGGAAGCGCACACCGACTTTTTGATGGCGGTCATCGCTGAAGAACTGGGGCTCACCGGTGTGGTTAGCGTCATTTTTCTGTTCGCGCTGGTAGTGATACGCGCATTCCAGATCGGTCGTCATGCCGCGTTTCTGGAACGCAATTTTTCCGCACTGGTGGCGCAGGGCATCGGCGTATGGATAGGCGTGCAGGCGACGATCAACATCGGCGTGAATATGGGCGTACTGCCCACCAAGGGCTTGACGTTGCCTTTCCTGAGCTTTGGCGGCAGTGGCGTGGTGGTCAATTGCATCGCCGCCGCCGTCTTGCTCAGAGTGGATTATGAAAACAGAAGGTTGGCTCGAGGTCTTCCAATATGAAACTCAATAATTGCCAACCTTCTGTTTCGGCGAAGCTAAACATTTGCGAAGCAAGTGTTATAGCGCAGCCAAAATCGCTGGCTTGCAGAGGGTTGCCTGTATGAGCCGCTCAATCCTCATTATGGCCGTTGGAACTGGAGGCCATATTTTTGCCTTCGGCAGAAATGTGCCCATCACAGAGGGATGCCATGAATAGCCGCTCTATATTGATTATGGCAGGAGGTACGGGCGGGCACATATTCCCGGCTCTTGCGGTGGCCGACGTGTTGCGTGGACAGGGCTGGCGGGTGACCTGGCTAGGAGCGCCGAACAGCATGGAAGCCGACCTGGTGCCGAAATACGGCTATGAGATGGCGACAGTGCGCTTCTCGGGTCTGCGCGGCAAGGGTGTATTGCGCAAGCTGCTGCTCCCTTTAAATTTAATGGTTGCGTTGTGGCAGAGCCTGATTGCGATGATGCGCGTCAGACCCGACGTGGTGCTGGGAATGGGCGGCTATATCACATTTCCGGGCGGCTTGATGGCCGCCGCGCTGAGAATTCCGCTGGTGATACATGAGCAAAATTCAATTGCGGGTCTGAGCAACAAAGTGCTGGCACATCTGGCGAACCGCGTACTGACGGGTTTTCCGGATGTGTTGCCCGGCGCGCTGTGGTGCGGCAATCCGGTGCGCGGTCAAATTGCGAATATTGACCCACCCGAATTGCGCTATGCCAAACGCACAGGCCGCCTGAACCTGCTGGTGGTGGGCGGCAGTCTGGGGGCGAAGGCCATCAATGACGTCGTACCGGAGGCGCTTGCGAAAATGTCGGCAGATGTGCGTCCCAACGGGCAAGCCCGTTTCCCTCTCCCAAACCCTCTCCCGCTTGCGGGCGAGGGGACAAACGAGTCGCTGCGCGAGCGTTTATTTAATGTAGTGCATCAGACAGGCCGTGCTCATCATGCCGCTGTTGTGTCGTTGTACAACCAACTGGGCGTACAGGCTGACATCCAGCCCTTCATCGAGGATATGGCGGCAAGTTACGCAGAGGCTGATCTGGTGATTTGCCGATCCGGTGCGCTGACCGTGGCTGAACTGGCGGCAGCCGGTGTGGCCGGCCTGTTGATTCCGTTTCCCTTTGCGGTGGACGATCATCAGACGCATAACGCACGTTTCTTGAGCGAACGAGGGGCCGCTATTTTGCTGCCGCAGCCTGAACTGAATGCGGACAAGCTCGCACATTTGTTGAGCGAACTTGTCCGGGAAAAATTAATGGCGATGGCGCAACAGGCGCGCAGTGCGGCCAAGAGCAATGCGGCAGATGCTGTGGCGGGGATATGCGCCGAAATAGTCGAGAAAGGGGAAGCGTAGAGGCGTAATTAATCGCGCCCCTACAGATAAAATGAAACATAAAATCAAGCATATCCATTTTGTTGGTATAGGCGGTTCAGGAATGAACGGCATTGCCGAGGTGTTGCTCAATCTGGGATTCATCGTGAGCGGTTCTGATCTGAGCGAAAACACGGCAACCAAACGCCTGGGCCAGTTGGGTGCCGCGGTATCCATCGGTCATGACGAACAAAATGTAAAGAACGCCGATGTCGTAGTGGTATCCACCGCTGTGGGTCAGGACAATCCGGAAGTGCAGGCTGCTCGCACGCGTCATATCCCAGTGGTGCCGCGCGCGATGATGCTGGCCGAACTGTTGCGCCTGCGTCAGGGGATTGCGGTCGCCGGTACGCACGGCAAGACCACTACGACTTCGCTGGCTGCCAGCGTGTTGGCCAGAGGCGGATTTGACCCGACCTTCGTGATCGGCGGCAAGCTCAACAGCAGCGGCCCCAATGCCAAGCTCGGCACCGGAGAATTCATCGTCGTGGAAGCGGATGAGTCGGATGCGTCCTTTTTATATCTGCAACCGATACTCGCGGTGATTACCAATATCGATGCAGATCACATGGAAACTTACGGACATGATTTTTCGCGCCTGAAGCAGGCTTTTGTGGATTTCGTCGAACATCTGCCGTTCTATGGCCGCGCCATGCTGTGTGTGGACGACATCCATGTGCAGGAAATTTTGCCGCGCATCACCAAGCCGGTGACCACCTATGGATTCAGCGAAGCGGCACAGATCCGTGCGGTAAACGTGCGTCCACAGGAAGGCCAGATGCTGTTTACCGCTCAATGTCGTCAAAACGGCACGCCAAAGGATCTTGATATTATTCTCAATCTGGCAGGCAACCATAATGTATTGAACGCACTGGCTGCCATTGCTATCGGATTGGAAATCGGCGTGGAGGATGAAGCCATTGTTGCTGCATTGGGTGAATTCGAGGGTGTGGGCAGGCGTTTTCAGCGCTACGGGGAAATCGCGTTGCCCGATTCAGCAGGTGGCAGCTTCACTTTGATCGACGACTACGGTCATCACCCGGTCGAAATGGCGGCGTCGCTGGCGGCGGTACGTGGCGCGTTTCCGGGCCGCCGTCTGGTGCTGGCATTCCAGCCGCATCGCTATACCCGTACGCGCGATCTTTTCGAGGACTTCGTAAAAATTCTGTGCGGCGTGGATGTACTGGTGCTGGCGGAAGTGTATGCGGCAGGCGAGGCACCGCTGGTGGCAGCGGATGGCCGCGCAATGATGCATGCGTTGCGCCTGGCGGGACAAAGCGAGGCGGTATTTGTCGAGCAGATTACCGACATGCCGAAGACCATACTGCAACTGGTAAAGGACCGCGATGTGGTGCTGACCATGGGTGCGGGGTCGATCGGCAACGTGCCGGGTGCAATCAAACAGATGGCGCTGACATGAACATGAGTGAACCGGGTCAATTCATCGAGGCGACATTGCGGGGGAAGTTGAGTTTCGACGAGCCCATGAGCCGCCACACCAGCTGGCGCGCCGGCGGAATGGCAGCGCGATTTTATCAGCCTGCCGACCTGGATGATTTGCGGGTATTTTTGTGCAGCCTGCCATCCGATGAGCCTTTGCTAGTCGTAGGGCTGGGCAGCAATCTGCTGGTGCGCGACGGCGGAGTCGGTGGCACGGTTTTACTGCTGCACGGCGCGCTGAAAGAATTGGCCGTTCAGGAAGATAACCTGATATACGCACAGGCCGGTGTGCCGGGCGCGAAACTGGCACGCTTTGCCGCCTTGCACGGGCGCAGCGGTGCCGAGTTCTTTGCAGGTATTCCCGGCACGCTGGGCGGTATGCTGGCGATGAACGCCGGATGCTATGGGGGTGAGACCTGGCAGCATGTGGTGAAGGTGCAAGTCATGAAGCGCGACGGCGAACTGACCGGGCGTACGCCACAGGAATACGAAATTGGCTACAGAAGCGTGGCCAGAATTCAGGATCGAGGGCTGAGGATTGAGGATCGCGGGGAACTGGCCGGTTTTTCTCAATCCTCGTGCCTCGCTCCTCATTCCTCTGAAGAGTTTTTTGTCGGTGCCTGGCTCTCATTCGAACAGGGAGATGGCGAAACGGCGCGCAGGCAAATCAAGGAGCTGCTGGCAAAACGAATCGTGAGCCAGCCGCTGAGCTTGCCGAATGCAGGCTCGGTGTTCCGCAATCCGCCGGGCGATTATGCGGCGCGCCTGATCGAACAGTGCGGGCTGAAAGGCAAACGTATCGGAGGTGCGCAGGTGTCCGATAAACACGCGAACTTTATTGTAAATGTCGGCAACGCCACGGCGGCAGATATTGAAAACCTGATCATTCTGGTGCGTGAGATAGTGGAAAAACAGACCGGGGTGCTGCTGCACCCTGAAGTAAAAATTATCGGCGAGTATGCGAAACATGGATAAAAAGATAAGCAATCCTCGAACTCAGAATCCTGAATCCTCGATCCTCGATCCTGGTTCTTTCGGCAAGGTTGCGGTGTTGTTTGGCGGTCGTTCCACCGAGCGTGAAGTTTCGCTTAAAAGCGGCGCCGCGGTATTGGCGGCCTTACAGCGCAGCGGTGTGGATGCCCATGCGTTTGATCCCGCCACGAAAAATTTGCAGACACTGCTGGACGAAGGATTCGATCGCGTTTTCATCGCGCTGCACGGACGCTTTGGTGAAGACGGTACGGTGCAGGGCGCACTGGAGTTGCTGGGGATTCCGTATACCGGCAGCGGCGTGATGGCTTCCGCGCTGGGCATGGACAAATGGCGCAGCAAGCTAGTCTGGCAGGCAGGCGGCTTGCCTATCCCGGATTTCGTGATGCTGACCGAGCAAAGCAACAGTGTCGATGTCGTGCAACAACTGGGGCTGCCGCTGTTCGTGAAACCTGCCAATGAAGGGTCCAGCGTCGGCATCAGCAAGGTCAAGGCAGCAGTCGAATTGCAATCGGCCTATTCGAGCGCTGCGGAGCACGACCCTTTGGTAATCGCGGAACGCTTTATCGGCGGCGGCGAATACACCGTAGCGATACTGGGAGAACAAGCTTTGCCAGTCATCAAGATTGAGCCTGCCAATGAGTTCTATGACTATGATGCGAAATATCTGCGCGATGACACGCGTTATTTGTGCCCGAGCGGTTTGGCGGCGACTCAGGAAGCGGAAATGCAGAGACTTGCGAAGCTGGCATTTGCCTTGATAGACGGACAAGGCTGGGGACGGGTGGATTTTCTGATGAGCGAGTCAGGGCAGCCTTACGTGCTGGAAGCAAATACATCACCCGGCATGACGGATCACAGCCTGGTGCCGATGGCGGCACGCAAGGCGGGTATCAGCTTCGAGCAACTGGTGTTGCGTGTGCTGGAGTTGGCAGGAAATAAAGACTGCACTTCACGTTTGTCTCCTCTCCCGCTTGCGGGAGAGGATTGAGGTGAGGGTTGTGTGGGATAACGCACCCCTGCTGCGCAGTATCGCTAATGCACTGTTTGCGTGCAGTGTGTTGGCGGTGCTGTACGGCGCGGTGCATTACGCAGTGCATATGCCGAAATTGCTGCCCATCAAGAGCGTGCGCCTGAGTGCCGCACCCGAACGTGTGGCAGCCGATGCGGTGCTGGAATCAGTCAGACATGAAGTGCGGGGTAATTTCTTTACGGTGGATATAGACAGTCTCAGACAGACATTGGAGAAGCTGCCCTGGGTACGCCGCGTCAGCATACGCCGCGAATTCCCGAACCGGCTGGCGGTGCAGCTTGAAGAATACAAGGCAATGGCGCACTGGAATGACGAGGCGCTGATAAACAGTCAGGGCGAAGTATTTGTGGCTGAAACGACGCAGAAATTGCCAAGATTCATCGGAACGGATGGCAGCTCGGCGGAAGTGGCGCAAAGATATGCAAAATTCAGCGAACAGCTCGCGCCGTTGCATTTGCAGGTGACCCAGTTATCCCTGTCGCCGCGTCATGCCTGGCAGCTGCATTTGAGCAATGACATGGTGGTGGAATTGGGACGTGAAGCGATGGATGAACGCCTGGCCAGATTCGTGGCTGTTCAAAAGACAGGCATATGGCGGAATACAGAGGGAGTGAAATATGTGGATATGCGCTATCGCAACGGATTTGCCGTCAGACAAGCGGACAAAAAACAGGGGTAGAGGGATGAATAAAATAAAAATTGAAGATATCAGTGCGATGAAGAATAACAGGCGATTGTCTTCTGCCATCCGTTATCTGTCTACCGGCGCGGAGATCATGCGATGAGCAGAAACAGGGAAGCTAAAAATCTGGTGGTCGGCCTGGACATCGGCACGTCCAAGATTGTGGTCATCGTAGGCGAAGTCAGGGATGACGGCATGCTGGAAGTGATCGGCATGGGTATGCACGAATCCTCCGGTTTGAAAAAAGGCATGGTGGTCAACATCGAGGCGACGGTGGGCGCGATTCAGCGCGCACTGGAGGAAGCCGAGCTGATGGCGGATTGCAAGATCAGTGCGGTGCATACCGGGATCGCCGGCAGCCATATACGCAGCACGAATTCTCGCGGCATGGTGAAAATCAAGGAAAAGGAAGTCACCCAGGCCGACATAGAGCGGGTGCTTGAGACGGCCAGTTCCATCAGTCTGGCGGGCGATCAGCAGATATTGCACGTGCTTGAACAGGCGTTCAGCATAGACGGACAGGACGGCATCAAGAAGCCGCTGGGCATGAGCGGGATGCGGCTGGATGTGGAAGTGCATATCGTGACGGGTGCAGTGGCGGCCGTACAGAACATCATGAAATGCATACACCGCTGCGGCCTGGAGGTTAACGAACTGATACTGCAACCGTTGGCTTCCAGTCGTGCGGTGCTGGCCGAGGATGAAATGGATCTGGGCGTGTGTCTGGTGGATATCGGCGGCGGCACGACCGACATCGCGGTGTTTACCGGCGGATCGATCCGCCACACCGCCGTGATTCCGATTGCCGGAGATCAGATCACCAACGACATCGCCATGGCGCTGCGCACGCCGACTCAGGATGCCGAAGACATCAAGATCAGACACGGCTGCGCTTTGCGTCAGCTGGCGGATGAAGGCGTGATCGAAGTGCCGGGCGTAGGCGAACGAGGCCCTCGCATGTTGTCGCGGCAAACCCTGTCTGAAGTAATAGAGCCGCGTGTGGAAGAGCTTTATTCGCTGGTGCAGGCGGAACTGCGACGCAGCGGTTTTGATGACTTGCTGTCTTCCGGGATTGTCATTACGGGTGGCAGCAGCGCCATGCAGGGCATGGTTGAACTGGGCGAGGAGATTTTTCATCTGCCGGTCAGGCTGGGTATCCCCAGGTATGTCGGCGGTTTGTCGGATGTGGTGAAAACACCACGCATGGCGACCGGGGTAGGCTTGTTGTTATACGGCCTGGAGCACTACAAGAACAATGAAGAGACACGCAAACAATCAAGTTCGTTTAGCGATGTCCTGGCAAGAATGAAGTCGTGGTTTTAAAAAAGCGGGGTTCATGCAGCAAGTGCATCCCCACGAAACAAAGGAGCCATGGCTCCTGTTTCTGAGTGAAGGATTAAGTTTTTAGGTTAAGAGCGGTCAGAGTCTGATCAATTGAAATTTTGTCATAAAAAGGAGACAGAGATGTTTGAAATCATGGAAGCACAATCTCAGGATGCGGTCATCAAGGTGATCGGCGTCGGCGGCTGCGGGGGCAATGCAGTGGATCACATGATCGAGCAGGGCGTGCAGGGCGTGGAATTTATCGCCATCAACACCGATGCGCAGGCATTGAATCGCAGCAAGGCGCGCACACAACTGCAAATAGGTGCTGCGATCACCAAGGGTCTGGGTGCTGGTGCCAAGCCTTCGGTAGGTCGTGCTGCCGCAGAGGAAGATCGCGAACGCATCAAGGAGATAATCACCGGCGCAAACATGGTGTTTATCACAGCCGGAATGGGCGGCGGAACAGGCACCGGTGCCGCACCTATCGTCGCGCAAATTGCGCGCGAAATGAACATCCTGACCGTAGCGGTGGTGACCAAGCCGTTCATTTACGAAGGCAATCGCATGCGCTTCGCCGCCGAAGGCATCAAGGCGCTGCATGAGCATGTGGACTCGCTGATCATCGTGCCTAACTCCAAATTGATGGAAGTGCTGGGCAACGATGTCACAGTGCCAGAGGCTTTCAAGGCGGCAAACGGCGTGTTGCAGGGGGCGGTTGCGGGTATTGCCGAAGTCATCAATGTACCCGGCCTGATCAACGTTGACTTTGCCGACGTGCGCACGGTCATGTCGGAAAACGGCATGGCGATGATGGGTTCCGCAGTGGCTTCAGGTCCCGATCGCGCAAGAATGGCGGCTGAACGCGCCATCGCCAGTCCCTTGCTGGAAGACGTAGACATGACAGGCGCGCGCGGCGTGCTGGTGAACATCACGTCCACCAGTTCTTTGAAGGTCAGGGAGATGGAAGAGGTTATGGCTTGCGTACAATTCGCCGCCGAAGAAGCGACTGTCATCCTGGGTTCGGTGTTTGACGAATCGATGGGAGATGAGTTGCGCGTCACCGTGGTTGCGACGGGTCTCGGCTTGCCGTTGGAACGCAAAATGACCAAGCCCGCAATTGTCTATGTGGATCAGGACTACAAAAGAACCGGCACGCACGATCAGCCGATGGCCAATGTCAATTACATGGAACTGGAAACGCCCACCATCATGCGCAGCGGTCGCCGTGCAGCAGTGGATGCGATGGAAAAATCCGGCGTGGATACCTATGACATCCCCTCTTTTTTGCGCAAACAGGCGGATTAACGGGGGACTAGCGCAGCGATTCAGGTGTGTTTTTATCGCTCGCCTCCTCTCCCCGGGAGATGAGGCGAAACGGGTTATTTCCCGCAGGGGAGCGCGCGTGGGCGAAGCCGGGCATCGCTACGCGAGCTTCACGTTAAAAAGCGTCAGCCCCGCTTCAATAACGCCTCAAACTGCGCTATCGGCACCGGCTTGCTGAATAAATACCCCTGAAAGTGGGTGCAACCCTCATTCAGCAGAAGTTGCCGCTGCTCTTCCGTCTCCACCCCTTCGGCGATGACATCCAGATTCAGACTGTGTGCCATGGCAATAATAGTTTGCACAATGGCGTTGTCGCTGCCATCGACAGTCATGTCGCGCACGAATGATTGATCAATCTTGAGCTGATTGAGCGGAAGCTTTTTGAGGTATTGTAACGATGAGTAACCGGTACCGAAGTCATCCAATGAGAACTGAATACCGGCTTCTTTCAATGCGTGCATGGCTGCAATGATTTCATCGATGTTTTCCACCAACATACCCTCGGTCAGTTCCAGTTTCAGCCGTGACGGTTCGATCTCATGGTGCAGCACGGTAGCCTGCACCTGAGCCACGAAATCTGCCTGGCGAAACTGCCGGGGACTGACGTTGACCGACAATACCAGGTTGCAAGTCAACGCGTCTTTTTCCCATGCCTTGATCTGCGCGCAAGCCGTCTCCAGCACCCACAGGCCTATGGGCAGGATAAGGTCCGTTTCCTCCGCCAGCGGAATAAACTGGGCGGGAGATACAAAGCCGCGTTCGGGATGTATCCAGCGAATCAGGGTTTCCGCCCCGAGGGGTCGATTGGCATCATCCACCTGCGCCTGGTAATACAAGCGGAATTGCCGGCACTCAAGCGCCTTGCGTAATTCGTCTTCGAGTGCTGCGCGAGCGCTGACAGTAACCTGCATCTTTGGATCGAAGAAGCGCAAGGTATTACGGCCTGCTTTTTTGGACTGATACATGGCGATATCGGCCTGTTTCATCAGCTCATCTGTTTCTTGCGATTTGCCATTAAACACGCTGGCGCCGAGGCTGGCGGTACAATAATATTCATACGTATCAAGCAGGTAAGGCTGGTTGAGCGCAACAAGAATTTTCTCGCCGATGGCTTCAGTTTGCGCAGCCGCTTCAAACGCCTGTACGCTCAGCCCTTCCAGCAGCACCACGAATTCGTCGCCCCCCAGACGCGCGACGGTATCGACTTCGCGTACACAGGATTCCAGTCGCTGCGCGACCTGCTGCAGGAGCAAATCACCGATACCGTGACCGAGCGTGTCGTTAAGCGTCTTGAAATTATCCAGATCAATGAACAGCAGCGCCCCCTCTTTGTCAATACGTGAACAGGAAGCCAATGCCTGCTGGAGCCGATCCATGAGTAGCCGCCGGTTGGGCAGACGGGTAAGCGGGTCATAAAACGCCAGATGCTGAATTTTTTCCTCTGCCGCCTTGCGCTCCGTAATATCGAAGTGCGATCCGACATAATGAGTGACCGCACCGTCCTCCCCCTTGACGGCACTGATGGTAAGCCATTTTGGATATATCTCACCGTTTTTGCGTCTGTCCCAGATTTCCCCTTGCCATGTTCCGGTTTGATAAATGGCATTCCACGCAGTCTGATAGAAATCCTCATGGTGGCGGCCGGACCTGAGCATACTGGGCGTCTGCCCTATGGCTTCTTCGGCCGTGTAGCCGGTGGTCTCGGTAAATGCCTTGTTGACCCGCAGGATTACCCTGTTGCTGTCGGTGATCATCAGGCTTTCGTTCGTCTCGAAGGCAGTGGCTGAAATGCGCAGTTCGGTCTCCATCATTTTGCGTTCGGTAATATCTTCTACCGTGCCTTCGTAGTACATCAAAGCACCCTCCGGATTAAAAACTTCGCGGGCATTTTCCGATATCCAGATGATTTCACCGCTCTTGCGATAGACGCGCGCTTCAAAACTCTTCACCTGTCTTTGAAGATGCATCAGTGTAATGAATTCGTCGCGTTTGCCGGGATCGACGTATAGCTGGTGGTTGATATTCGAAACACTCTGAAACAGATCATCAGCCGAATCATAGCCATATATACTGACCAGCGCGGGATTGACGTTAAGATAAATTCCACTTACAGAGGTCTGGTATATCCCGTGAATCGCATTTTCAAAAATGGAACGAAAGCGTTCTTCTGCCGCGTGTGCTGCCAGTTCGCTGAATTTAAGACGGGAAATATCCTGCAAAAAACCTTCTATTGCTTCGATTTCACCCTGTTCGTTGTACACCGGGCAGCCGCGTTCAGACACCCATCGGGTCTCGCCGTCAGCGTCAATAATACGGTATTCGACGAAAAATCGCTGGCCCGTTGAGACGGCATCATCGATTATTTTTCGCACAGACTCCCTGTCTTCCGGGTGAGTGATTTCCTCCCAATAAATAGTGGGGTTGGACAGCATCGACGCCGCATCATAACCGGTCAGTTGCGCGCAATCGCCCGCGATGAAAACCATCGTCCATCTGACGTCGTACAGACAGCAGTACACCATGCCATTCAGATTATGAATCAGAGAGTTGAACATGCGCTCGTTGTTTTTCAGCTTGGCTTGCAGCATTTGACTGATATTCGCATCTCCAAATACATTCCTGTTTGGGGTCGGCAAGCTCGCGACACATCGTCTCGCCTTAAACGACGAAACGCACTCCGATTGGGTCACTTGAAATTGACTGGCAGGACGTTGCAGCGGGTATCGGCGACGGTTGATCAGGGTGAAACAACTCATTGCAACCTCGCCGGAGTTGCCGGAGCACGGCAGCCGGCATTTTTCATTATGGGATAATTTCATTGGCTTATCCTTCAGCATGACCAGGCATTCATATGCCCTCAAACCATATAATGCAAGTTTTATGCCAATCGAGCGTTATGAGTGTTCTTCATCTGGCTGCTGAACAACTTGATCTATTTTTCACCAATAAAGTGCCGTTTGGATTTTGTCCGCACCAATTTCGTGCCTGCCTGAAAATACAGGAGATTTTGCAAACGATCGGGACCACCCAACGCGATGACAGGCTGCGAGGAAAGAATACGGTTCAAAGTGGGGGCATCGTTACGCGGGTTGTTGCTTCACCAGATTTTCAATTGCGCTGATACGCGCCTGTTGCACCGCTGCCGGAATTGCAGCACTATCCAGGCAAGCAGCGGCAACCTCCCCCGCATTAACCGCGCGTGCAACTGCCAGCAACTGCAGCAGGTAATCGGCTTGCGGATAGGCATCCTGCTCGTGCCCCCATCTTCCGCGCGCATCCGCAGCGCATGCTTGCAGCAACTGCTCGAAACGAACCGGGCGACGCCATGCATCGGTCGATTGAAACAACCTGATGATGGTGTCGCTGCGCAATTGTTGTGCGCGATGGATATCCCCGTGATAACGCGCGGCAAGCAGCGCCAGATCACGGCATTCACCCGTCGCGCGCAGACGCTGCGTGAGTGTTTTGACCAGGTCCACCCCGCGCACTTCATGCCCGATATGGCGCGGCAAAATATCCCCGGGCGTAGTGGCCTTGCCCAGATCATGAGTCAGTGCGGCAAAACGCACTTCCAGCGCGTAATCGTGGCGCGCCGCATCATCCACCACCAGCATGGTGTGGATTCCGCAGTCGATTTCCGGATGGTATTTTTCAGGCTGCGGCACACCATACAGCGCATCCACTTCGGGCATGATCTTCTGCAGCGCTCCGCAACTACGCAACGTCTCAAAGAATCGCGAAGGGGTTTTCTCCATCAGGCCGCGCGCCAGTTCCTGCCAGACACGTTCAGGAATCAGCGCATCCACTTCGCCGTTGTTCACCATGTCGCGCATCAGCGCCAGCGTCTCAGATGCAATGACAAAGCCGAAGCGCGCCGCAAAACGGGCTCCCCGCAATATGCGTACCGGGTCTTCGTTGAATGCGGAGCTTACGTGACGCAAAATCCCGGCACGCAAATCATCCCTGCCGTGATACGGATCGATCAGATTTCCCTCTGAATCTTCTGCGATGGCATTGATTGTAAAATCGCGGCGCAACAAATCTTCTTCAAGCGTAACCTCGGGCGCGGCATATACGGCAAAACCCTTGTAGCCGCTTGCTGTCTTGCGCTCGGTACGCGCCAGGGCATACTCCTCATGCGTTTCCGGATGCAGAAATACCGGAAAATCGCGTCCCACCGGCAAAAAACCCTGATCTGCCATGGCTTGTGGCGTGCTGCCGACCACCACCCAGTCATGATCGACAACCGGCAACCCAAGCAGGCGATCACGCACCGCACCGCCCACGCAGTAAATTTCTGCAACAGTGCTCATGGCGTCACACCGGGCGAGTTGTCATCCGGAACAACCGACGTTTTAGCGGCGATGACGCCCAGACGCAGCTTCAGCGAACGGGATGGCGTGCCGAATTCCCGGGCGTAATACATGGTGTTGCTCATCACCTTCTTCACATAATCACGCGTTTCATCGAAAGGGATCGTCTCGATATAAATTGCGCCTTCCAGTGGCGTCTCCGCACACCAGCGCCGCGCCCTGCCCGGCCCTGCGTTATACGCAGCCGACGCCAGCACCGGACTGCCGTCCAGCGACGACAACATATTCTTCATGTAATACGTGCCCAAAGTCAAATTGGTATCCAGTTGATGAAGCAAGGATACGCGATAATCTTTCAGCCCAAGTTTTTTTGCGATCCACAGCGCCGTCGTCGGCATGATCTGCATCAACCCTGACGCCCCTACGCCGGACTTTGCAGAGGTCACAAAACGGCTTTCCTGACGCATCAAACCATAAACCCAGGCCTCTTCCAGACCGTTCTCGCGAATATGCGCGCGCATGGCAGCGCGGTAAGGCGCCAGATAACGCAGGCTGAAATCATGCACCAGCACGGTTTTTTCGGCGGTATTGATGGCCCTGTCGTACATCTCATTTCGCCTGGCAATTTCGGCGGCAGTCAGCAACTCATGATCGTTGAAATTGCGCGTCACCCACGCCCATTCGCGCAGCGCATCGGTGCGCAGATTCATGCGATACAAGGCCAGCGTGCGACGCACCCCGGGCAAATTTTCTATTGTCGCAATATCCTGCTTGTCGGGCTGATAAGCTGTCGGCGTGGTACTTAGCACTGGCGTATCGGACAATTCCTCTCCGGCAAGTTGCCCGTAAAAGGTATGTTGCGCACTCAGGGGCGCGAAAATTTTCAACGCTTCTGCACGGCGGCCCGTAGCTTGCAGCGCGCGTGCCTTCCAGTATCGCCAGGTGGCATCGCCCTGCTGGGCGTCGGTCATCGCTTCAACCGTAGACAGCACTGCAGGCCAATCCCCTGCACGCAGCGCAGCGCGAACCCGCCAGGCGGATTGTTGCTCGTTCAACTGCGCCGCCTGGCTGTACCATTGCAGTGCGCGGCCATCATGCTTGCGCGCCGCTTCAAAAGCCAGCCAACCAAATAAATAGCGCTGTTCACTTTCCGGAAAGTGCATGCGGATTTTTTCCCAATGCGAGAAAGCCATATCGGGCGATTGTTTGGCAAACCGTTGCAAGGCAAACAAGGCTGCGACCCGCTGGCCCGCGCTCGCAAAAGAGGCTCGCTCAAGATAACGCGCGGGATTGTCCATCGCGTGTTCCAATGACGCAGCCGACACCGCACGACTCCCTGTAAGCCGTCCGGCCAGCGACTTGGCCAGCGACAGGTTGCCCGCCTCTAATGCCTGCTGCAGCCGTTGCCAGATATCCTGCCCGCTGATCGCGCCGCTCTGTATCGCCGCATCAAACAGCACCGTGCAACTCTGGGGAAAATCCTTGGCGCTGAACCACAAGTCATGCGCTTCACGCAACACGGACGACTCCTGCGTTCTCATGCGCGACTGCAATGCATAACAGTTCAGTTCGGTATCGTCGCCGATCAGACGCGGATACTCGCTGTCAAACAGCTCCCATTGCTGTTTCCTGCCCAGCATCCTCAGCCACTCCGCACGCATTCTGTCGATCAGCGGCGTATCATCCGGACGCGCGAGGTAATCCCTGATAACACCGACATCCGCCGTTTCCAGATTCAGCCTCAACTGGTAATAGGCGGTATAAACTTCCAGCGGGGTGTGTTGCAGGCGCAGCGCCAGGGTAGCCAGCCTGGTCGCATCACCCGTACGAAACGCATCACGCGCGGCCAGAAAATCATCATCCTGATCGGCCCACGCGTTGCTGACAAGCAACATAAAAAACAGCAAAAGGAATTTCATCAATGAATCATTGCTAACTGAACTTCCGATGAGCATACCATATCGTCGGCGGACACCGGCCCCGCGCTGACACTCAATTTATCAAATCAGAACTTGCAGGTTCATGTAAAACTCGCGTAGCGAGACCGTGCTCCTCTCCCACGCTCGCGGGAGAGAGTTAAGAGAGAGGGGAAACGGGTATGGCCAGCTTGCATCAACCCTTCGAAAATCATTGTATTAATCAGGGGTCGCAACTTTGCCATGCCCGTTATTTGCTCTGTATAATCGACAGTTTTCTGAAGGAATTCCACCATGTGGTTTAAAAACATCTTCATCTATCGTCTGCCCGCCGATTGTGCGATTAGCGCCGAGACGCTTGCGGAAAAACTGGCGCTCAAACCGCTACAGCCTTGCAGCGGCCTGGACAAACAGAATCGCGGCTGGGTTTCCTGCCGCGGAGACGACCGCCTTGTTCACGCAGCCAACGGGCAAATCCTGTTTGCGCTTGGGGTCGAGCAAAAATTATTGCCTGCCTCCGTCATTAACCGCTTTACCAAAGAGCGCGTCACCGATATCGAAGCACAACAGGGCTACAAAGTCGGCCGCCGTGAACTTAAAAACATCAAGGAAGCCGTCACCGAAGAGCTGCTCCCCAAAGCCTTTGCGCTATTGCGCACAACCTATGCCTGGCTGGATACTGTCAACGGACGCCTGATCATCGATGCCGCATCCATCGCACGCGCCGAAGAACTGCTTGAGTTTTTAAACAAGACGCTGGATGATTTGCCTCTCAGAGCGCTGCACACCGAACTCTCCCCTATTTCCGCCATGACCGACTGGCTTGCCGGCGACAATGCGCCGGCAGGTTTCACCATAGACCGCGAGCTGGAACTGCGCGCCACCGGGGAGAGCCGCGCCACCGTCCGTTATGCCCATCATGCGCTGGAAGGTGATGAAATTCGATCCCATATCGCGGCGGGCAAACGTGCAACCCGTCTGGGACTCACCTGGAACAGCCGTATTTCTTTCGTGCTGACCGAACAACTGCAAATCAAACGGCTGGAATTCCTGGACATCATCAAGGAAGAGTCAACCACGCTGGCTGACTCTGCCGACGAGATGTTCGAGCTCGATTTCACGCTGATGACCGGCGAACTGGCAAAAATGCTGACTGACCTGACCTGCGCGCTGGGCGGGGAAGTCATTGGCAAGTAGCTTGTGGTGAGCGGTCAAATATTTTTATATTTCGATGAACTTTTTGCAAATATGCTTGCCTGAGTATTCAGTTAGCGCAAGCTATCACCCATCTCCCCCCTGGATGGGTATCTTAACTCTCCCTAAATTGTTAAGAACTTCGCCCCTGGCCTTGACGGTTCAGGGGCATTTTTTTGACCGCGCACCATCAGTATCGCACCGGTGCCAGACCTGTCTTTTGTTATATCACCCTGTCCTGCAAAGGATGGGAAGCGGAGCAGCAAGGCAAATGATGAAGAAATCCGGCTGCCGTGAATTGGAATTTATTTTTAGCAATGTCTGAAATATTCCGGGAAGGTGTAATTGTGCCGGAAAGTTCACTTACACCAGCTTGACCTGTCTTCATAAAGGGATGAACGCTTATCCCGGCGTCGTACAAATCCGCGAAAATCCGGCAGCAATACCGGAAATTTCTATTTGACTTGCGTCAGATCGCAGATGGAACGGTTGCCGTCAATGACACAGGTGTTGCGTATTTTCCCCTCCGTGTCCCAGACTTTGACATCCCATTGCCGGTATCCTTTTCGCTCCATCGTCATGAAGCCGAATCCATCGACCCATGAACTCATGTGCTCAACCACGGCGCCGGGTGCTGGCGTAGCACCTTCCGGCAACTGTTCAGGCAGCGGCACCAGGTCTTCCATCGTGCCCGAGAAACCCGCCACAAACTGCGTAGGATGCGGGCTCGAAAAACTCACTTCCTGCCATGCATGGACATGGCCGGACAGCAACACATCAATACGCGGCGGTAAAATCAAAGGATTAATGACGCCGAATGCAGATTGAATACCCTGATTGCCGGGATACAGGGCCACCCTGCCCTGCTTGTCCCGATAGGCGCCAAAGCCCAGTATGGGATGATGGTTAACTGCAATATTGAAATCCGCCTGACGCGATAATGTTTCGAGCTTTTTATACAGGTCGCGATACCTGATCTGCCGAATGTCGCCTTGCGGAATGACACCGTTGATGGTTTTCGAAGTATCCATGACAATCAATTGTGCGCCGCCACCCAGCGGGACAGCATATGGATCGCTGAAGTCGCCCCGGTTGTCGTTAGCTGCATCGTTACAATCGCGCCCCGCAAGCAGCGGACGCGAATCCATCATGCGCCACCAGCCCTGCCCTGCTCGCGCACAAGACTCATGATTGCCACGCACCATGACCCAGGGCGCCGCTTTCAATAACGATGCGCCGGGCGTAAAGAAATCGGCCTGCCATGCATCCCAACCGTAACCCCATGGGCTGCCTGCACAGCCGGCATTACCCTCAGGACAAGCATTTTCACGGTAATGGTAATCACCCACATGCACAACCAGATCAGGCTTCCAGTTTGCAGCAGCCGCCGCAACCCTGGCAAATGGATATAGACTCTCATCATTGCATGCCTGATAGGCTCCGTCTGCTCTTTTCAGGCGACAGCCTGTATCGCCGATCACCACGATCCGTTTGAATTCCCTGGCAGGCAAGGGCAGGAGAAGATCGCCTATCATGGCGCGCCGGGTGCCCGACGGGATGCTTTTTTCACAAGTCAGCAGAGGAAATACGGATGGTTTGGAGTCGGCAGGCGCGGAACCTGTAGGCCGTAATGGCAGGAATGCCGGCCGCTCACGCACATCCATCCGCACTTCATGTGCATCGAAGCGGATCAGCGGACATTGCGCATCCGCCGTCACCAGCCGAGCCACCGGCTTGCCGTTTTCCCCCAGCACGACGAAAGCCGTACCCGCCTGTGCCACATCGGCACTCGCAAGCAGGATAAGCGAAGCGAACGTTAAGCGTCTCAACGACTTGAACATAAGGCCTTTATTAGCGATTGAATTCGACCCACACCTGATAAAGTATATCTTCCCCCCGCAATTCTGAAGGCGGCGCCGGATAGTGTGCGTTTTGCACTGCACTCAATGCAGCCCGATCTATCATGCCGATTTTGCTTGGAACCAGAATACGCGGGTTACTCGGGATGCCGTCACGCAAGTTGAACTCAACGCGCACTCGTCCGGTATAACCCATCGCAGCCGCAGCAGGCGGATAGTTATGAGCAGCCTGCACTGCCGCGTGCACTTTCGCCGCATAAAGTTCGCTTGCCTTGGCCTTGCTCGTGTCAACAACAGGTGTGGGAGCAGGTTCCGGCGGCACGGGCTGGGTGAACGCAGTTGGCATCTGCGTCGCTGGCACTGACTGCGCAGGAGGCGGGGCCGTCACTTGCGGCGTTGGCATTTGCGGATGCGCTTTGGGCTGCATAACTTTCGGTTTCGGCAGCTCGGCGGGCGGTTTTTCGAACGGCTTCACTGGCTGTTTTTCTGCATTTAGCAACGTGATGGTTACAGGCTCCGGCACGGGCTTTTTCACGGCAACCCTGGCCAGCAAAACGCCTGCACCAACCAGCAGAATGATTTCAACGAGGATTGCCAGACTGAAAGCCTGCCATGGACGACGACTATACTGTATAGGCATTGCAGTTATTTGGCCGTACGTGCGGCAAGGCCGATCTCGGTTGCGCCCCCTGCCTTGACCGCGTCGATGACGCTCATCACCTGCTGCAGCGAAGAAGTGTCGTTGCCCGCAATGGTCACGGCAGTTTTATTGCTGCCGCGCTGACGCAACAGATCGGTCAACTGCGCCGGCGTCAGGACGCGGCTTTCCACTAAAAGCGAGCCGTCCTGACTGATTTCAACCAGCAATTTGGCCGGCGGGATGGCGACGGCAGTTGAACTTGTCGGTAATTTCGTCACGTGACCCGAGGTGGGAATCATGCGCAGCGTAAGCATTGCAAAAAACACCAACAGGAAAAGCATGATATCGATCATCGGGATGATCTCGATGCGCGCCTTGCGGGTTGCCATATACCTCATATCAACCTCTCGCCTGAGCGCGGATTACGCCGATCGCGCCTTGTCCGGACGGCAACTTCCCGTCGAACTGCTCATAACGGTTTAACAACATGATCTTGATTGTTTCAAGCTGATGCATGATGACACGAACGCGCGTGTATAAGGCATTAAAGAACACCAGTCCGATCATTGCGATGAACAGCCCGGAAGCCGTTGCGATCAGCGCCTCGGCAATGCCGCCCGTGACCTGTGTTGCGTCATTCGCGACGTCGCCCAGCGCATGAAACGCATTGAACATGCCGATAATCGTGCCGAACAACCCCAGCAGCGGAGCCAGCGTGATCACGGTGTCTAGCATCCACAGCGAGTGATCCAGTGTCGGCACTTCGTGCATGATGGCTTCTTCGAGATGCCCATCAAGGCTGGCTCGATCAACACTGGTGGCTTCAGCCTTCACTATCTCAAAAAGGCGGGCATGAGGCAACTGCGCGAGTTTCCCCGGCAGGATGAAACCGGAAGTCGCCCCTTCTCCCTTTTTTAGCATCTTGATCAGTTCTGTTCCACCCTCCAGCATATTGGACAGATAGCGGCTTCGTTCAATGATCACCGTCAAGGCGACCAACAGTAGCAAAACCATCAAATAGAGCGTTCCGCCCGATTCGTTGGCAAGTGCAAAGATATGGTTAATATTCATAATAGTGGTAGCTGATAGGCATATAAGGGTTAATCAAACGGGCATGGCAAATTTGCCTGAACCGATGACAAGACTCGCCGCGCTTCCCCCTCCAACCTTGCTAATTAAGCGTTGGAGGGCGCACGAATCGTTAAACAATGTCACATTAAACAAATTACCAACTTTTACATATCGACGGAAAGGCTCAGCATGAAGCCGCGGGTCGGTATCGCATAGAACATCGGGTTGCCGTTAGCATCATTGGCAAATGACGCGTAAATTGAATTTCTGTTCAGCAAGTTATTGATTTGAAATCCAACTCTGGCATCTTTACCGAGCATATCACTCTTGTTAAGTGCATAACTTGAGGCAAAGTTCACGATAGTATAGCTAGACATAGGAATCGCATTGTTGTTGACATCAACACCGCTGTAACGTTTTCCGACTTCCTTGGCAATCAGCGAAGCATACGCCGGGCCCTGGTTATAAATCAGGCCAGCCGAAGCGGTATTCTTGGGTATGTTCTGCAATACCGTGCCGGCTGTGCTTACAGAATAATTGTTGATGGCATAGTTGCCATAAAGACTGACGCCCGCACCGACCACATAAGTCCCCTCGCCCTCGATGCCACTGTACTTCACGCCGCCCGTATTGTTATAGCAGGTATAAATTCCGCACGGCACCGGGGTATTTTGATTCGAGAAATCGATCTGATAGATATCACCGGACAGCGTTAACCGATTACTGTTCCAGGTCGAACCCAGCTGGTAATTGGTTGACTGTGAAGGTTCCAGCGTGGCCGGATTAGTGGCAACCGTACCCTTGGTCGGATAAAAGGCGTTAATATTCGGCGCCAGCATACCCTGCGCATATTGCGCATAGACGGACAGATCCGGCTGAACCATGTAACGTGCAGTCAATGTAGGCAATGCCTTAGTCCAGGTCTGTGAAGTATTCAACGGTGCACCGGTTGCGCCCTGATTAACCGTCGCATCCAGCGTTCGGGTAAAAGACACATACTTCATTCCGGGTGTCACGGTTAAATCGTTCGTCGGCTTCCATTCATATTGCAGATAGGGCTGTATGGTGGTCAGTGTATCGGTCATTAACCGGTCTATCCCGTTAACACCGCCGCCCAACGGGTTTATTGCACCACCCAGCGTCATATCCACCTCAATCTGGGAGCGGTTGTTGGACTGGTGGTCGACCCACAGCCCCAAATCAAGCAGCCCTGACCCCACCGGTTTGGACAGGCGCAGCGTATTGCCAACCGATCGGTAATTCATGGTCATCAATTGGCCCGGGACGTTAGTTGCGCCATAGCTGGTGCCATTGGCCAGCCCAAGGCCGGGATCCACACCGTTGGACCCATTGTGATAGTAGGCATAGGTGTAAAGCTTATCGTCTATCGCCCAGCTGCCCTGCTGGCTTTTCAAGCCGACGTACTCAAAATCAGAAGTGATGTTGTCGATGTTGTAGCCGGCATAATCCTGGCTGGTCGGGTCATTGTTGAGACCGAAGTTAGTGCCGAATTTCTGCATATTCGCGGCAGTTGTGCCCAGAGCCACATTTTGTTTAATTTTGTTTTGCATGGTGACCAAGGTCAGCACCGAGTCGTCGCCTACCGGCCTGATGTATTTGAAGAACAGGTTCTCGCGTCGCTGAGCGGCATTGGTCAAATAGCCATCTGATTGAAAATTCTTATAGTCGATAAAGGCGCTGCTGTCTCCGGCGTCTTTCATCACGCCGGTGTCCAGCTCTGCTCCAAACAGCTTGGTATTGTAGCTTCCCACTGTCGCATAGGGCGTGACACCGCCCTTTGAACTGACATCCTTGGAAGAGACCGCTATCGTTCCGCCAAAAGTTGCATTGCCGATATTGCTGGCATCGCCCGGGCCGCGATCAACGACGATGCTACCCGTGTCCTGTTGCATGAAATACGAAGTCGAGTGTTGCGAGAAATCATTTGAGTCGCCCCAGGGAATGCCATCAAACGTCACGTTGTACTGACCGTTCTGGAAGCCTCTCATCGACAAGGCCTGTGTTTCCATCATGCCGGGACCGTTAGGATCTATGCTCATCACACTGGGCGCAATCGACGCAATATCTGAATAATTGGAGCCAGGTGCTGCATTTTCCTGGATGTAATGCTGATTGATGATGGACTGCGGCTCAGTCGCCACAAGAGAGCCCTTCGTGGGCGCCTGATAGCTTGCGGCAGCCTTGCTTTGAGTTGCTGCATCATCAACGCCACCGCTGCTCTGCACCGTTCCCAGATCGACTGCATCCTGAGCTAAAGATGCCTGAGCCGTCGCGATCAACGCACCGCTTAACATGAGTCGCGCGAGTTTTTTCATTTTGAAATTAAATCCGATTTGCATTCCTACCCCCTGATTAGTTTGATAAAATAGACATCAAGCAAACTGCTCAATGGCTAAACTTTTCGCATGCAGAAGGTTAAGCAGACAGACTTAAGTCAGCGTGAAATAAAGATGAACTTTTTGTTACGCCTGAAGCCGCGCACGGCCAAATCAGACCAACCGGGGAGAAGCCTGACAAGATTCAAAAAGGTTAAAGGAAACGACTGCGAGAGGGTGTCCTGAATTTTGTGTAAACGGAATTCATTAATGTTGCGGCATCCGATCGTCAAACTGGATAGTAAACCGGTTTAGCGCCGCCTTCCAGTCC
>JAJXTL010000012.1:0-1650 GCA_021783855.1 Pseudomonadota bacterium | reverse complement strand
ACACAAAATTTCTTACACCCTCGACTGCGACCAGGCCATGCGTGCCTTCCCTGTTGGTCAGCTTGACTTCGGCGGATTCACGCTTCGCTATCGCATTCACAATAGCGAGCCCTATGCCGCTCCCCTCAGCCTCATGGCATCCAACACGGAAAAAACGATCAAAAACACGCGGCAACAAAAAATCTGGAATTCCCGGGCCATTATCCGTAATGGTAACCAGCGCCTTTTGTCCTGAAGTTTCGACACTGACATCAATCTGCCCTCCCTCTTGCGTGTAGCGAATCGCATTGTCCAGGAGATTGTCGAACAGAACGTGCAGGTCATCCGGGCTGGCCCATACGAATACAGTTTCGTCGCGTATCATTCCCAGGTCTATCCTGGATTTTTCCGCAACAGGAACAAAACCGCTGATGCAGCGTTTAACTATTGCACCCAAATCCGTCCGTTCCCTGACCGTCTTGATCTCCGCTTCATAACGGGCCATTTTCAGCAATTGCCCGACAATATGCGAAGCCCGCTGTATGCCGGCTCTCAACTCACTGATGCGATTATCCAGGTCCTCATGTGATCGGCTCTGGGACAGATTCTCCATTTGCAATTGAAGCGCGGCGAGAGGGTTGCGCAATTCATGCGCCGCATCGAGGACGAAATGACGTTGCGATTCGATCGACTCTCGAATACGCAAAAGCAAACCATTGATCTCGGTGATTAAAGGAGCGACTTCTGTCGGGATACATCGGCTGGAAATAGGCGTTAAACTCGATGCATCCCGCAGCGTTACCGCACAAGTCACATCGGCAAGTGGCTTCAAAATTCGACCGACTCCGAACACCACAAGTATCCATGACAGGGGGAACAACACTGAAATAGGAAGCAACGCGCACAGTGCAGCATCCGCTGCTATTTCGCGGAGAACTTCGTCAGACTGGGAAATCTGTACCGTACGTTCAGGATAGACGATAGTGTAAGCGCGCCACTTTTCGCCCCGATATGACACATCTGCATACCCGGTAGATTTTTCTATGGGAAGTTCAAAGTTGGGACGAGACGAGCGTACCGGCTCTCTTGCAGTCCATACTTGTATCACAAAACTGTTTCTCTGCTCTTTCCTGTTTTCCCTGAGGAATTTTGCCTGCATTGCCGGCAACTGCGAGCCTTCGTCAACACTTCCTGCGAACAAGCGCAACTGGTAATCCAGAAAAATACTCGCACCTTCTCGTGCAAGCAAATAGGAAAAACCGCCCGCAAGCAACCCTACCACAGTCAACAGTCCGACTGACCAGACGATAAGTTGTTTCTTCAGAGAGAGCATCACACGTGTTTTACTACCATCCATCCGATGCCACGCACGTTGCGTATCATTTCACTGTCGAATTTTTTACGCAAAGCGTGAATCAGCACTTCGACGACATTGCTCTCCACCTCTTCATTCAACCCATACAAGTGCCTCTCAAGCTGGCTGCGAGAAAGAATCATCCCGGGATATTCAAGCAGGGCATTCAGCAGCGCCAGCTCCTTAACGGACACCAACTGCACGGTTCCCCGGTAAGACACTTTGTGCGTCGCCAACTCTATCGCAATTTCACCGTTGCTAATCGTGGTGTCTTTATCGTGCCAGCGCAAAACCCTGCGAACTCTTGCAGATCGGAA
>JAJXTL010000114.1 GCA_021783855.1 Pseudomonadota bacterium | reverse complement strand
ATGGGGGTGATGGTCGTCGGTGCGAAACTTATCACGCGCAAGCTCTCTAACGGGCATGACAAAGATGCCGCCCCTGAAATTGAAACTTGCCATGCCCGTTTCCCTCACCACAATCCCGCTCCGCGCCCCACGGCTGGCTTTGCACAGCCAGCCGACTCATATGGCGGAAAGCGTGCTTTCCGAAATCCCGTATTCGTCCCGGAGGGAGAGGAGGCAAACGAATCACTACATGAGTTTTACGTTAACGGCATGCATATCTCGCGCGGGCAAAGTCTGCTTGAAATCATCGTGACTTCGATTGCCAAACAAATCGAAGAAGTCGGCCTGCGTAACCCGGCAAAATACCTGGGATTTCTGGGTACGCTGTTCCTGTTCGTTGCAATATCGAATCTGTGCACAATTTTTCCGGGATATGAACCGCCGACCGGATCGCTTTCAACCACGGCGGCGCTCGCCATTTGCGTGTTTGTTGCGGTGCCGCTGTTCGGCATAGCCGAGAGCGGTCTTGCCAATTATCTGCGCTCCTATCTCAAGCCGACCGTGCTCATGCTGCCGTTCAATATAATCAGCGAACTGTCACGCACGCTGGCGCTGGCGATACGCCTGTTCGGCAACATCATGAGCGGCACGATGATCATCGCGATCCTGCTGACCATCACGCCCTTCATTTTTCCGATCGTGATGAGCATGCTGGGCCTGTTGACCGGTCTCGTGCAGGCCTATATTTTTACCATACTCGCCACGGTATATATCGCGGCGGCCACCCGAGTGAAAGAAGAAGCATGAACTTTGAAAGGACACATCATGGATAGCGCAACACTCATCGCAATGGCGTCCATCATCACGGCGGGACTGACCATTGCCATCGGCGGCATCGGACCCGCGCTGGGCGAAGGTCGCGCGGTCTCAACTGCGTTAAGCTCGCTGGCGCAGCAGCCCGATGCAGCCACCACCATCACACGAACCTTGTTTGTGGGTCTGGCGATGATCGAATCCATTGCCATTTACTGCTTCGTGGTCGCGATGATCCTGATCTTCGCCAATCCGTTCTGGAATCATGTTATCGCGCAGGCAGTCACAAAATAGCCGCAGGAACCTATAAAAAAATGAATATTTAGAGGCATTCCAAATGCTGATCGACTGGTTCACTGTAATCGCACAAGCAGCCAACTTCCTCATCCTGGTGTGGTTGCTGAAGCGATTTTTGTACGCGCCCATTCTTAACGCAATCGATACGCGCGAAAAGCGCATCGCTGCCGAGATGGGCGACGCGGATAAAAACAAGGCCGAGGCTCAAACGGCGCGCGATGAATATATGCGCAAGAATGCCGAGCTGGAGGGGCAGCGCAGCGGACTTTTGCAGAAGGCAACGGAAGATGCGCTCGCCGAGCGAAAGCGCCTGCTCGATGAGGCGCGCAGCGATGCGGATAATTTGAGAAGTAAACAGCAGGAACAGTTGCAAAATGAATATAAGGCCCTGAGCGACGAGATTACCCGCAGGGCTCGTGCCGAAGTGTTCGCCATTGCGCGCAAGACGCTGCTGGATCTTGCAGGCAGCAGTCTGGAAGAGCGCATGACGGAAGTGTTTGTCCTGCGCTTACAGACGCTGGATATTGAAGAAAAACAAGCGCTTGCGTCTTCTCGGATTCTGGTGCGCAGCGCATTCGAACTGACTGAGCGCGCCAGCATTGAAGAGGCGATCAGAAACCTGACCACAGCTACGATCGACTATGAAGTCGTGCCTGAGCTGATCAGCGGCATCGAACTCATCGCGCAGGGCCGGAAAATTGCCTGGAGTGTTGCGGACTATCTGGTCTCGCTGGAAAACGATGTGAATGCGCTGATCAAAGTGCAGTCCGCTGGCGATTCGAGGCAAAAATGAACGGTCTGCAAACCGTTTTTGACCGTACCTTTGCGCAGATCAGTCAGGCGCGTGAAAGCCATGTGCCGCAGTTAAAATCCCGCGAGACTGGGACGGTCACCAGTTTGTCCACCGGGATTGCCAGAGTATCCGGCCTGCCCGGCGTGGGTTTCGAGGAAGTGTTGAAATTCCCCGGCGATTTGTACGGCATCGCCTTCAATGTCGATGAAGACGAAATCGGCGTCGTGCTGCTCGGCGATTACTGGCAACTGCATGCGGGCGCTGAAGTCGAACGTCGCGGGCATGTGATGGATGTGCCGGTGGGCAACGGCCTGATCGGGCGCGTCATCAATCCGCTGGGACGGCCGCTCGATGAAAAGGGGCCGGTGATTTTCGAGAAAAGACTGCCCATCGAACGACCGGCGCCGCACATCATGGACAGATCGCCGGTCACGGTGCCTTTGCAGACCGGCATCAAGGTGATCGATGCGCTGGTGCCCATCGGACGCGGGCAGCGCGAGCTGATTCTGGGGGACAGGCAGACCGGCAAGACGGCCATTGCCGTCGACACGATATTGAACCAGCGCGATCAGAACGTGCTGTGCGTGTATTGCGCCATCGGACAGCGCGCCTCCGCCGTCGCCCAGACGGTCGCCAGCCTGCGCGAAAACGGCGCGATGGAATACACCGTCGTCGTCGTGACCGAGGGCAACGATCCGCCGGGATTAACTTATATCGCGCCCTATGCCGCGACCAGCATCGCGGAGCACTTCATGGAAACTGGCCGCGATGTGCTGATCGTGTATGACGATCTGACGCATCATGCGCGCGCCTATCGGGAACTGTCCCTGTTGCTGCGCCGTCCACCCGGCAGGGAGGCCTATCCCGGCGATATTTTCTACATACATTCCCGTCTGCTGGAACGCGCAACGCATCTGCTGGATGAGTTGGGCGGCGGCTCGCTGACCGCGCTGCCCATCATCGAAACCGAGGCGCAGAACATCGCTGCCTATATTCCGACCAATCTGATTTCCATCACCGACGGGCAGATATATCTTTCGCCGAAACTATTCGAGTTGGGTCTGCTTCCTGCGGTTGATGTCGGAAAATCCGTCTCGCGCGTCGGCGGCAAGGCGCAACTGGCGGCCTATCGCGCGGTGACGGGCGACTTGAAGCTGGCCTATGCCCAGTTCGAGGAGCTGGAAACCTTTGCCCGTTTTGGAACCCGTCTCGATGAAGGCACACAAAAAGTTATCGAGCACGGGCTGCGCATCCGAAGCTGCCTTAAACAGTCTGAATTTGAACCTGTCACGGTGCCCGGGCAAATCTCCGTCTTGCTGGCGCTGACCGGAAAACTCTTTGACAGCGTGCCCGTCGCGAAGATGCGCGAGGCTGAATTTGCGCTCTATAAGGCGGCAGCGGATTTTCCGGTGGAACTCGTGCAGCGCTTCACCACTGCCGATAAATTGAGCGACAGCGATCGTGAGACGATATTGCAGATAGCCCGCGAAACCATCGCTCAATTTCAAAACACATGAGCGAAACTTCGGAAGGATTGCGTCACAAGATTGAGGGGGCAGTCGAACTCGGCTCGGTGGTGCGCACTATGAAGGCGCTGGCGGCCTCCAGCATCGTGCAATACGAGCGCGCGGTGTCCTCGCTGGATGAGTATTATCGAACCGTGGAACTGGGGCTGGTTGCCTGCCTGCATCAGAGTGCAGGCGCATTGGGTCAGGCACACAAGGTTCGTTTCCCTCACCCAAACCCTCTTCCGGAGGGAGAGGGAACAGGAGTGCCCTCACCTCAATCCTCTCCCGCAAGCGGGAGAGGAAGCAAACGACAAAATAAACTGTCAATCCCTGAACGCTTACGCGAATTCGACGTTAATGCGACAGCTGCGGTGGTGTTCGGCTCGGATCAGGGGCTGGTCGGACAATATAACGAGGTGCTGGCGGATTTTGTTGTGAACGAGCTTGCCGGCATGGCGGGCAGCAAACGCATTCTGGTGGTCGGCGAGCGCATCCAGGGGCACCTGAGCGACGCCAGTTTACGGGTGCTGGCCGGCTTTTCCGTACCGAATTCCATCGCCGCCATCACGCAATTGACCGGTCGCGTCCTCATCGAGATTGAAGCGCTGCACGGCGAGGTTGAGCAGGTGTATCTGTTTCACAACCGCCCCATGTCGGGTTCGGTCTATCAGCCTGTCATGCAGCGATTGCTGCCGCTGGACGTAGCGTGGCGACGCGCACTGACTCATCTGCCCTGGCCGGATAAAAACCTGCCCGAGGTGATGGGGGGTAATGAGACCACGCTGCAAGCCCTGATACGCGAATATCTGTTTATTTCCTTGTTTCGCGCTTGTGCCGAAGCGCTGGCAAGCGAGAATGCTTCGCGTCTGGCCGCCATGCGCCGCGCCGAGAAAAATATCGATGAACTGCTGGCAGACCTTAATCAGGACTTTCACCGCCTGCGCCAGACCGTCATCGATGAGGAGCTCTTCGATGTCATCGCAGGCTATGAGTTGCTATCTACTAACCGACATGGCGCAAGCCCCACACCTGAGCGTGAAAGCGCTTGCGCCGGTCGGTTCCCTCACCCAAACCCTGATGAAGCCAGTAGCCATTCGACTAAGCCCGCTAGCGGGCAAGTCGCTGGTTATCTCCCGGAGGGAGAGGGAGCAAACGAATCGCTTCGCGATTTTCACGGTAAATGTAACCCACGTCGCGGCTAAATATTTCCCGATGGGTAGCCAACCTGACCGAGCGACAAAACCGGCTTGTGATCGCGCTCAGGCAACATACATCAGGATAGCGAAATAATGCAGTGCACTGCCAGCCATGACAAAAAGGTGCCAGATGCCATGCCAGTGAGCAAATCTGTGGTCATAAAGATAGAAAATGGTTCCTACGGTGTAGGCTATGCCGCCTGACGCAATCCACGCAATTCCCGTCCAGGAGAGGATGCCTGCCAGAGGTACGATGGCAATTACGACGATCCAGCCCATGACGATATAGATCAAGAGTGATGCCAGCCGCGTTTTCTTTTTCAGCCAGATTTCCTGCAGTATCCCGATCAGCGCCAGCGCCCATACCACGCCGAACAGCGTCCATCCCCACGGGCCGCGCAGGCTGACAAGTACGAAAGGGGTGTAGGTGCCTGCGATCAGCAGGTAAATGGCGTTGTGGTCGAGCATACGAAGGAAATTTTTGGTCTTTCCCTGACCGGCATTGTGGTACAGCGTGGAGGAGCTATACATCAATACCAGTGTGGTCGCATAGATCGAAAAGCTGACTACCTTCCAGACATCTCCTGCGCCCTGCACGATCAGAACCACGCCGCCTGCCACGGCAAGCAACGAGCCAATCAGATGACTATAGGTATTGAACTTTTCGCCGTGTTCCATTTGGTGTTTTTAACCGGTTCGACAAAACGACTGTCATGTCTCGCTCAAGACGATTCTATTTTGTGTTGATGAAGATGAAATGACAAGTTCAATCGCCGACTCAGGGTTGAAAATCGCTCGTGGCAACAAGTCAATCAGGCAAAGTGGTTCGTGGGATTTTTGGTTATCTGGCTAATTTTTCATGTTTCTGTCATATGGCTGACCTACGATGGTAAGTATGGTCAGATACGAAAACATTGAACGATTGATAATTTTTGACGCCGATGGAACGACCATTGACTCATTTCATGCCATTGAAATGGCATTTATGCAACACGGGATGGATATCGGCGACATCGATCGCTTTCAGAAGCGCAGGAAGCTGTTCAAATTTCTCGGTGGGCTTCGCGAGTTTCCTGCAAATTTGCGCCAACAGTTTGGTAAACAGAGCCGCAAACGCCTGCTGGAGACGCTGACTGAGGTATACCGTCACGAGGCATGTTTGTATCCGGGTATAGCCTCGTTGCTGCGTTTGTTGCTGGATGCCCCTGATATCAGGGTGGGACTGGTTACCCGCAACGTGACGAATGCACCGGAGGAAACCTTGAAGCGCCTTTTTCATCGTCACGGCATAGATGTCGGTGAATTCGACTACTTTGCCTGCATTCATTTAAGGGAGAATAAAACGGTGCATCTGCAACGTGCCCGTCAATCTTTTGCCATCAATCCGGCGCGCGGCTATGCTTGCGGGGATGAATACAGCGACTATCTTGCTGCGATTAACGCCGGAATGCATCCTTTTGTGGTGTCTTATGGCTTTGAGGACAATATTCGTCTGACAGAGAAGTTCGGTGTGCCCGGTGAAGTTATCTCGACATCTCCGGGGGAGTTTATAGACCGTTTGCTGCATGCGTTGGATTTGACTGCCGAAATCGGACAGCAGCACTAATCCGACAGGCAGACAGACAGGTATTGCTGTCTGATGCAATCCGTTTTTTATAGAAAGGAAATGTCATGGGCCATTATCTTACCCAGCCTGAGGAGATCGATTTTATTCTGATGGCTGAAAAATATGATATTGTAAATGATGTGCTGATCCAGGACGGAACTCAGTTAAGTTTAAGCACGCCGAACGGGATTGGAGATGATTTTGTCCGAACGGCGCGGGATACCGCAACAGAGCCGCACGTAAGCAGTTGGCACACAGCTTCCTGATCGTGTCTGTTTGTTGAGAGTTTCAATGTCGCTCAGCGTATTTGCCTGTGACGGTGAACAGCTTCTCGGGGTACTGCCGCAACTCCGGCATCCGCGAAATAAGCGCATCCTTGAGAGAGGATGTGCCAATCTCTTTCATAGAGAACGGGAAGTCGGCATATTTTGTACCATTAAAATAATTTAATTTTGGAGAAGATGATGAATCGCAGAGAATTACTATTAGGCGCAGCCGGGATTTTGGCCGCAGCAACTACCGGCAGTGCATTTGCCGCAGAAAAAGATAAAATGGACATGCCTATGGGCATGGATATGTCGCATCATCACTCTCATTCGACTCGCAATGACGCGTTGCTTGCGGCGGCTTCTGATTGCGTGCTCAAGGCGAATATCTGCCTGCAACATTGCATCACCTTGCTGGGTCAGGGTGACAAGGAGATGGCGGCCTGCGCCAAATCTTCCAGCCAGGTATTGGCACTTTGCACCGCGCTGGAACAGATGGCCGCAGCCGAATCCAGGTTTCTCCCTCAGTTGGCCAAAGTTGCCATGGAGGTATGTAAGGACTGCGAGGATGAGTGCAAGAAGACCGATAAACATCCTGAATGCAAAGCCTGCGGTGAAGCCTGCGCTGCCTGCTACAAGGAGTGTAAAGCCATCGCTGCCTGAGTATCGGCATGCATTGCCTTTGATTTTTTCCTCATGACTTCTCTGCCGTCGGGCGGGGAAGCCAACATCAGGTTTATATCCTGGTTCCTCTGATTTAAAAGCTGCGACTGTAGGTGTTATTGCACCGTCGCATCTCACCTCTCACCTCTCACCTCTCACCTCTCACCGGGATGATGCGACATATTGTCGCGCGGCAATATGTCACATTCCCATACCCGTTTTTCCTCCCTAGAATTCACGCTTCTAAAAATAATCAGTCAAAAAGGGAAGACGTATGCGTGTTCAGGAAAACCAGCCTCACCGTATCTTAAACCCGCTGATGAAACAACTGGTGAGGCGACTGAATATAGGAGCAAGACGCGAAGAAGTGGCGTCCAAGTCACGACTGATAGCGCTTTGGCCAGGCCGCCAAAACACGGCGGACAAGCGGCTGGTTATGGTCGTGGCGCTGGCGCTGAATTCGCAGGCGGTTTGGGCGGAAGATAAGACAGCGATGCCTGCGCAGAATATTGAGGCTGGGAAAGCGGAAACGCCAGTGCAAATGGCTCCGATGGTGATCAAGGGTGCTGCCTCTGACGTGAGTGACAAACCGAATATTCCCGATCATGTGACTGACACCTCAACCGTCGAGTCGCTAACCGCCCAACAGATCAGTGAGAGTATCAATGCCGTGACTACGGGTGAAGTGCTGGAATACCTGCCCAGCGTTCATGTTCGTGAACGCTACATCGGCGACATTAACGGCATCCTGGTGATGCGGGTGAACAGTTCAATTGCCAGTGCTCAAACTGTCGTATATGCGGATGGGATGCTGCTTTCGAATCTGCTCAATAATAGTTATAGCACCCCGCCGCGCTGGGGCATGGTGTCGCCTTCAGAGATTGAACGTGTGGACGTCATCTATGGCCCTTTTTCAGCGCTTTATCCGGGCAACTCGGCGGGAGGCATCGTCAATATAACGACAAAAATGCCCGATAAGCTCGAATTTCAAGGAGGAGTGGATTACCTGCAGCAGCATTACAGTCTGTTCGGCACAAACAGCAATTATTACGGGAATCATGAAACCGTCTCCGCTGGTGACCGAGTTGGCGATTTGTCTTTCCTGATGGCCCTTGATCATCTTGACAACACAGGGCAGCCGATGACTTTTGGGGCCACGCTGGTTTCGGCCAAAGCGACCTCTGCCGGGGCTTATGTGCCTGTTACCGGTGCGCTTTCATACATCAGTCCGGCGAATGCGGCTACTCTCGTGACTTCCGCAATCGGTATTGACCACTCCATTCAGGACAATGCCAGGATCAAGGTTGCTTACGATTTTACTCCGACGATAAGCGCGACCTACACGCTGGGGGTATGGGAAAATAATTCCAATAAGATGGTGAACAGCTATCTGACCAATGCAGCGGGTTTAACCGTTTATGGTGGGCCGGTGCTCATCAATGGCGCGAAATATTCCGTGACAGCGCCGTCTGCTTCCACGCAAGTCAGTCAGTATTATCAGAACGGGTTGAAGGTTAAATCCGACACCGGTGGCATGTTCGACTGGGAAGTCGACGCCAGCCTGTTTAACGAAGGTACGGATATTGTCCGTTCTTCATCAGGCAATACCGGAACCACCCCGAGCGCGTTTGCCACTGCAGGAACGATTGTCATAGGGGATGGAACAGGATGGAAAAATCTTGATTTGCGGGGAGATTTTCGGCCAGGTGGTGATCTCAAGAGCAATCATCAACTGAGCTATGGTTATCATACGGATCAGTACGTTTTGCGATCGGTGACCGACAGTCTCGTTTCAGGTATTAATTGGAATTCAAGTCCCGCAAACGCAATGACGGCCAACTCACAAGGACAAACGCAGACGCAGGCCTTGTATCTTCAGGATGCGTGGCAAATGGCCCCCGCATGGAAACTGGTTGGCGGCGGCCGTATGGAAAGCTGGCAAGCCACCGATGGCAGCAATTACACGACGGCTACGGGTAATGTGACATATCAGAATCGTTCGATGAACGCCTTTTCTCCTAAATTGGCGCTTTCCTATCAGGCAACGGAAAACTGGGGCGTGCGCAGTTCTTTCGGAACAGGTACGCGCTTTCCGACGGTTGGCGAACTTTTCGCTAACGTGACGCCCCAGTCAAGTGCCGGCACAGTGCTCACGGCGTTACAGATTTCCGCACTTCCGGCGCCTTACAATAAGCCGACCAACAATCCCGGCCTCTTGCCGGAGACCGTTAATTCAATGGAGTTAACGGCGGAGCGGCGCCTTGAGAACGGTATTTGGCGAAATTCCCTGTTCGGTGAAGAGAAAAAGAATGCGATTATATCGACGACGGATGCGATATCCCTGCCCGGCTATATCATCAGCGGAAATCAAAATGTCGATGCGGTTCGCACCATCGGTTTTGAAACCGTACTTGAAGCTAAAAATCTCTGGAAGCATGGATTCAGA